>RFUY01000054.1 GCA_009922705.1 Gammaproteobacteria bacterium | reverse complement strand
ATCCGCCACCACACTTTGACCCGGGTGCCATATTTATTGGTCATCGGCGATAAGGAAGTGGAAAACCAGCAAGTGGCCGTGCGAACTCGGTCGGGTGAAGATTTAGGAGCGATGCCTCTCGAGGCCTTTGTCTCCCGTCTTCAGGACGACATCGGGTTGCGGGGCCGTTTTGGTCTAACCTCGGAGACAACGTAATTAGAAAAGCGGTACCGAAAGCTGCGCCCGGTGAGAAGCGCACACTGATCAACGAAGAAATTCGTGCACCGAAAGTACGTTTGATTGGCCCCCTAGGCGATCAAATTGGTGTTGTTGATACACGCGACGCGCTGCAGGCAGCACGTGAGAATGATTTGGACTTGGTGTTGATCGCGGAAACGTCTGATCCACCGGTTGCAAAGATAATGGATTTTGGCAAACGACTCTATGAAGAGAAGAAAGCCAAAGGGGCTGCAAAGAAAAAGCAGCACCAGCTTCAAGTGAAAGAAGTGAAGTTTCGTCCGGGAACGGACGTTGGAGACTATCAGGTCAAACTGCGCAACCTGATTCGTTTCCTTGAGGACGGCGATAAGGCCAAGGTAACCATTCGGTTCCGTGGTCGCGAAATGGCCCACCAAGAACTCGGGATGCGAATGCTCGAGCGATTGGAAAAGGACCTCGAAGAGCATGGTCTCGTTGAAGCTCGACCCAAGTTGGAAGGGCGTCAAATGATCATGGTGTTCGCGCCGAAGAAAAAGTGAGAGCACTGGGCTCTAATGCGGAGTGAAAAGGAACTATGCCAAAACTGAAAAGTAATTCCGGCGCCTTGAAGCGCTTTAAACGGACTGCCAAGGGCTTCAAGCATAAGCAGTCTTTCCGAAGCCATATTTTGACCAAGAAGACGACTCCGGGGCACCTTGATGGTTGCCGATGCAGATCTGAAGTTGATTTTTCGCATGATCCCTGGTTCGCGGTAAGGAGAGAGACATGCCACGCGTCAAACGAGGAGTGACCGCTCGCGCGAGTCACAAGAAAGTATTAAAGGCGGCCAAAGGCTATTACGGTGCCCGTTCGCGCGTCTTCCGAGTCGCCAAGCAAGCGGTCATCAAAGCCGGCCAGTATGCCTATCGTGATCGTCGCCAGAAGAAGCGCGTTTTCCGTGCGCTCTGGATTGCACGGATCAATGCGGGCGCACGCGAGTGTGGTCTGAGCTACAGCCGCTTCATTGATGGGTTGAAGAAGGCCAACATTGAAATGGATCGTCGTGTCCTTGCGGATTTGGCGATGCATGAAAAGGTGGCGTTCGCAGCCTTGGCAGAACAAGCCAAAGCCGCCCTCGAGCAAGCACAGGCCTAAGCGAGTCCCAGCGATCGGTTGGGCGGGCCGCATGGAGTTGCTCCACGCGGCCTTTTTTATGGGACGGATTTAACCGCAATGGATGAGTTACAAGAGATCTTACAGACGGCCTTAGAGTCGGTTGAGCGCGCCGATACCCTGCAAAATTTGGAGGCTGTGCGTGTCGACCTTTTGGGAAAAAAGGGTCACATCAGTCAACTGATGAAGGGATTGGGGCGCCTCTCTGCGGAAGAGCGTCCAGCCGCTGGTGCCCGCATCAACGTAGTCCGCGATCAAGTCATTGCGGCCCTGGAGCACAAGAAGCAGACCTTAGATGACGCAGCTGATGCCGCGCAGCTTGCCCGCGAGGCCATCGATGTCACCTTGCCATCGCGTCCTGCACAGTATCCCGGCGGATACCATCCGGTCACTCGCACGCTTGAGCGTCTCAATGCGCTGTTTGCATCCCTCGGGTATACGGTGGCAACGGGTCCTGAGATTGAAGATGACTGGCATAATTTCGAAGCACTCAACATCCCTGCACATCATCCTGCACGGGCGATGCACGACACCTTTTACTTTGAGGACGGTCGGGTCCTTCGCACCCACACCTCGCCGGTCCAGATTCGGACGATGGTCTCTCAGACACCGCCGATTCGGATTGTGGCTCCAGGTCGGGTGTATCGATGTGACCATGATCTGACACATACCCCGATGTTTCATCAAATCGAAGGCTTGGTGGTCGATCGCGACATCCGATTCTCGGATTTGAAGGGCACAATCGTGACCTTTCTGAATCGTTTCTTTGAACAAGATCTTGATGTTCGGTTTAGACCGAGCTACTTCCCATTCACCGAGCCCTCGGCTGAGGTGGATGTTCAATGTGTCATGTGTGCTGGGGAAGGATGCCGTGTCTGCAAACAGACCGGCTGGCTCGAAGTGATGGGGTGCGGCATGGTGCATCCAAAGGTGTTTGAACACACTGGCATTGATCCAGAACAGTACACCGGGTTTGCGTTTGGCATGGGAATCGAGCGGCTCGCGATGTTGCGGTATGGGATCGGCGATTTACGCCTGTTCTATGAGAATGACATTCAGTTTTTGAATCAGTTTCACGGGTCTGTATGAAAGCAAGTATTGCGTGGTTAAAGAGTCTGACCCCCACAGCGTTAGATGCGGACGGTTTGGTGTCTACTCTGACGATGGCTGGGTTAGAGGTCGATGCGGTCGAAGCCGCCGCATTACCGTTCACAGATGTGGTGGTGGGCGAAGTCAAACAAGTGAGCCCTCATCCTGATGCAGAGAAGCTGCAGGTGTGCCAGGTGTTTGACGGCTCTCGGAACTGGCAAGTGGTGTGTGGTGCCGCGAACGTTCGCGAAGGGCTGAAGACCCCGTTAGCACGTGTGGGTGCACAGCTGTCTGAGAAGATACACATACAGGCAACTCAATTACGTGGCGTCGAATCCCAAGGCATGCTCTGTGGAGCTGATGAGTTGGGGTTGGCCGAGGACCGCGCGGGCCTGATGGAGCTGCCCAGTGATGCCCCCGTCGGGATGGCGCTTCAGGACTATCTCTCACTGCCTGATGAGATCCTTGAAATCGATCTGACCCCAAACCGGGGAGATTGCTTGTCAGTGACAGGCCTTGCGCGTGAACTGGGTGTCCTCACCGATGCCGTGTTTACACCGGTGTCTGTCGCTCCTGTGCCTGCGACCATTCCGTCGCAAGTGGCCGTTGAGTTGGCAGCGCCAAATGGTTGCCCAACTTATGTTGGCCGTGTTGTTGAGCATGTGGATGTGGCTCGGCCAACACCGCTCTGGATGGTTGAGCGGTTAAGGCGCAGTGGCGTGCGGTCCATTGATGCGGTCGTGGATATTACCAACTATGTCATGCTCGAGCTCGGACAGCCGATGCATGCTTTTGACCGCGATGCGTTGGTGGGTGGTGTGATTGTTCGCTACGCAAAGCCGGGGGAAGCCTTGGTCCTGCTAGATGGCCGAACAGTCCACTTAAGTGACGACGTACTCGTGATTGCGGATCATGCAAAGCCACTTGCGATTGCGGGTGTGATGGGAGGAGAACACTCCGGGATCCAGGCCAGCACGCAACATGTCTTTTTGGAAGCCGCGTATTTTGATCCCGTCACGATCGCTGGGCGAGCCCGCCGATTTGGGTTACACACAGATGCCTCTCAACGGTTTGAGCGCGGCGTTGACTGGGCGCTGGCGGAGCGCGCCATTGAGCGCGCAACTGCGTTATTGCTCGAGATTTGTGGTGGTGAGCCTGGGCCTGTCTCAGTGTCGAGTGCCCCTGCGCATCAGCCATCAACACCTGTGATCACGTTGAGACGTGCTCGATTGACCCAACAGTTGGCGATGACATTACCGGATGAGACGGTAGCCTCAATGCTCGAGGCGTTGGGGCTTCGTGTCGACTCGACAGCCGACGGTTGGGTGTGTGCGGCGCCTAGCTGGCGTTTTGATTTGTCGATTGAGCAAGACCTTGTTGAAGAAGTCGCTCGGGTCTATGGGTACAACAACCTCCCGACATCGTTGCCTGCACAAGCAATCACCATGACACCCCAGCCTGAAGCGACCATGACCATCGGTCGACTCAAGCAATTTCTGGTCGATGCTGATTGCCAGGAGGTGGTCACCTACAGCTTCGTTGATCCCAGCGTTCAAGCCCATTTTGAACAGGC
The DNA here is from genome assembly GCA_009922705.1 of Gammaproteobacteria bacterium. GTDB lineage: Bacteria > Pseudomonadota > Gammaproteobacteria > Pseudomonadales > Litorivicinaceae > HIMB30. The sequence goes on along the minus strand of RFUY01000054.1, from coordinate 6,549 downwards.
GCCTGGTGTGCAGTTGGCAAACCCAATCGCCTCCAATATGGCAGAAATGCGGCAATCAATGTTGCCTGGGTTGATTGAGGCGTGTCGTACCAATGTCAATCGACAAGTCAATCGGATTCGGTTCTTTGAAACCGGTCAATGCTTTGTGCCGGAGGCGGGCGGTCTGAACCAATCTGAGCGTTTAGGGCTTTTGCTCATGGGTCCAGCCGAGCGAACCGCGTGGAATACAGGACGTTTGGTAGATTTCTTTGATCTCAAGGGACTCTTAGATGGAATCATCGCGTTACATGGTGGTGACGCTTTGAACTATGCGGTTGGAACCCATCAGGCCATGGCGCCGGGGCAGACGGCGCGAGTCCTGTGTGGTGGAGAACCGATTGGCTGGGTCGGGCGTTTGCATCCACGCTTAGCGAAGCGGTTGGATTTAGCAAAGCCGGTCTATGTTGCTGATCTTGCGCTCAGCCCGCTGTTGGCAGGACGCGTGACGGCCTTTGAGATGATCTCGAAATATCCAAGCGTGAAGCGCGATTTAGCCATTATCGTTTCCGAGACGACCCCTTGGCAGGCGGTTCAGCACTGTGTGGAGTCGATCACTGATCCTCGTTTACGTGCCGTGGAGCTGTTTGACGTGTATCGTGGCGATTCCATTGGTAACGAGTTGAAAAGCTTCGCGTTGTCCTTGACGTTTCAGGCAAAGGACAGCACATTGGACGAGTCTGAGATCGTGGGTTTGATGTCAGCACTGATCACGCGCCTGAAAACAGAACTTGGCGCAACACTACGGGAGTAAACCATGGCCGCGTTAACAAAGGCAGATCTATCTGAGCACCTCAATGATGTGGTCGGCCTCAACAAACGGGAATCGAAAGAAATCGTTGAGATCGTGTTTGACGAGTTGCGCCAGGCCCTGGTCCACGGAGAAGGGGTGCGCCTCTCTGGATTTGGGAACTTTGAGCTTCGTGACAAAGGGGAGCGTCCCGGCCGGAATCCAAAAACAGGGGAAGAGGTTCCGGTGACTGCGCGACGCGTGGTGACCTTTAAAGCAGGCCAGAAGCTACGCTCACAAGTCGAGCGATACCATCCAGTCGGTGACGAGTAATCGCCATGGATCTGTTCGAGGACGACTTGCCACAAATTCCAGATCGCGTTTACTTCACGATCGGGGAGGCGAGCCGTTTATGTGGCGTCAAGCCACATGTCCTTCGGTATTGGGAACAGGAGTTCGAGCAGCTTTCGCCCGATAAGCGGCGCGGTAATCGCCGGTATTATCGGTATCAGGATCTGATCATGATTCGCCGGATTCGGGCGCTTGTCCATCAGCAGGGATTCACTCTGTCTGGCGCAAAGTCCCGAATTCGTGATGAAGATGAAGCGCGCCAAGATGCTCAGCATGATGACTCCAAAGGCATGGCTCTTCGCGAAGTCATTCGTGAGTTAGAACAGGTTCGTCGGTTGCTCTCCGATTAGGCTAATGTATACTTCGCGCCTTCGGGGCGTGGCGCAGTCTGGTAGCGCACTTGCATGGGGTGCAAGGGGTCGTAGGTTCAAATCCTGCCGTCCCGAATAGTCAAGTAAGCAGTACTGATATCAGCGAACGGTTGCTCTTGGGTACTGTAAATCGCGTCAACTGGCTTTCCAATTTCCACAAAACTGACGTTTTCGAATGCCGGCATTGGCGATTCTGGGTGCCGAACCATTGTGTAACCCGTACGAATGAAAGACGGCTCAGTCTTTTTATGCGGACGTGATGATCACGTACTGATAGATCAATGGGTTACACGCAATACGCCGGTGATTAGATGCGTAGTCCAGCCGATGACAGCAACGAGCAGTCGCCGTTTTTGGCGTGATCGTCTGACAGTGGTCGAGCTCCGACCATTTTTCCGAAGATTTCACTGAATAGTCGTTGACATTTCGTGTCAACCTGCGACTCTGGTGTTGCCCGAATGCTTAGCTTTGTGTATCCGTCTCCGGCAACACTGACTGGCATACCCTATTAAAACCACTGGTGTATTGGGCTACGCTAGTGTTGCTGAGGACAAATCATGCAAACAGGTACAGTAAAATGGTTCAACGAAACAAAGGGTTTTGGTTTCATTGTTCCCGATGATGGCGGCACAGACGCATTCGTTCATATTTCTGCGGTGAAGGAAAATGGACTGGATACATTGCAAGACAACCAGCGCGTTGAGTTCGATCTTGCGGCTGGTCGCAATGGCAAGGTTGCTGTCAAGACCATCAAGGTGATTGGCTAATCAACCCAGTGGATGCCGCCCAAGGCGGCATCCTATCGAATCTCTACCCAACGTTCTCCAAATGCAGCGCTTCATCAACGGCCCGAACGGGCAGTGTTCCGCCAACAGGCGGTAGATGGATTGCTGACTCAGCATAGCCTGCATTGAGTGCGGCCTTTTTGAATCGCTCCGCTGGCTCAAAGGCGTCCTCATCTGATAATTCGATTGTTCCCCAGTGCATCCCTAAAACGTGTTTTGCGCGAATTGCGCGCGCCATTTCAACGGCCTCCTCAGGGGATGCGTGAACAGAGCGCAACAATCGACGTGGTGAATATGCCCCGATCCCAATGAGTGCCAGATCGATTGGGCCGTAGCGGAAGCCGGTTTGACGAAAAATGGGGCCCATTGCTGAGTCTCCACCGAAATAGAGCTTGTAGCCCTGATAATCAAATAGATAGGCGGCCCAAAGTGATTGGTTGGCGTCAAATAGGCCGCGTCTTGAATGATGAATTGCTGGGCAGGCTGTGATTTTCAATGGCCCACGATGTGCACTCTCGTGCCAGTCGAGCTCTGTCACTCGATGAAATCCACGCTTCTGAAACCAAGGTTTCAAGCCTGCTGGACAGATGACATGGATCTCGGGCTTATTCGGGATCTGCTTCAGGGTGTGCCAACACAAGTGGTCATAGTGATTATGGGAAATCACGAGGGTATCGAAGGCTCCAATGCTCTCCAGCGTCAGCGGCGCCGGAATAAACCGTCGTGGACCGGCGAATTGAAACGGGCTGGCACGCTCCGCTAAAAATGGATCGATCAAGACGCGGTGGCCGCCGAGTGTAATCAAAAAGGCGGCATGCCCAAGCCAAGTGACATGATCCCCAGTGATGGCTCGAAGCGAGTCTTGCGCGCGTTCAGAGTCGAGTACATGGGTGGTTGGCCAGGCGTTTGGGAGCGGTCTAAACGCCTGTCGGCTGAGGTATCCCACAAGGTCGCGCCAGTTGCCGGTGGCATGCGGACTTCCAGGTGGGTTGTGAAAACGATGTGAGCGGCGTGTTTTTCGGCGCGGCGCGCCCTGATCCAATGCAACTGAGGTGTCGTTCGGCATCCCAAGTCCTCTCGGTTTTTCCCGAGTGTACGGATGGAATATGACCGAATTATTGGTGATCTATTTTCATGGAAACGTCACCAAATTGTCATGTATGCGTGACCCATGACAAATGCGACACCTGAGCATCTGATTCGCCTTGATAACGGTATGCGCAGAGCGCGCCATCGGGGAGTGCGATGGAATAGTCTAGACAGACTGCACGTGGATGCTGAATTCGAGGGGCGCCTCGCATCCAATAATGGCCAAAGAAGACTAACTGTTCGTGGTAGCTGGGCGCCGTTGATGGCAGGGGTAAATTTGGGATGCGGTCGCGTTGGCTTGCGTCAATCACCGCGCTCTCACGGTAAGTGGATTGATCGGGATCCCACCAGTTCACCCGAATCCTCCGCCGTTGAATCCCATAATAATCGCGAAAATGGCTGCCTTCTGGCAGACGCATCTCGAGGCCATTGAGCAGCGTTTCGCGGCCATGCCATGCAGGGGAGTCTTCGATCGCTGAGTCGGTAAAGAAACTCTGATCGATCGGCGCATGGTGCGCGTCTACATAGGGTTCGAGGAGCGCTTGCGCGGGCGCATGCCAGCACGCATGCACGGCGCGCACGCCCTGTTGTTCGAACCACAGCGGGAGTCTCGAGAACCAGGCAATGGTGTCTTTGTAGTCTTGCGGATGATGTACATAGGCATCCAAAAATGCTTGGTGCTGTCGGATATGCGCATCGGTATGACTGCGTACATGGCGTGTCGGGTCATCGGTTCGCGGTGTGACAAAGCCGACGGCATTGAATTCGTGGTTGCCCATCAGACACATTGCCCGACCTTGCTCACACAATCCATGGACAAGCTCCACAGTTTCACGCTGCTCGGGGCCTCGATCGATGAGATCACCGAGAAACACCAGTCGAGCCTCGTCAGGATGCTGCCAAGATCCCGACCGAAGGCGATAGCCTAACTGATGAACAAGCTCGCGAAGAGCGGTGGCGTGGCCATGAATGTCTCCGACAAAATCAATCGGCCGCATAGAAAGTTAACAATCAGGGACTAAGACAGTTTGATTGACCTGATCACTCATCTTGTTATACGCCTTGATTGCTGCTTTCGTCAGGACAAGACGCTTGCGGCGGTGATCGACTGGATCCCGTTCAATTGCGACAAGCTCCAGATCAATGAGATGCGCTATCCGCCGATGTAAGGACGCAGGGGAGGCAATCTTGGATTCAGCAATCAGCTCAGTGACCAGTGCAGCGCTGCCAGAAATCTGGCGGTCTAATAAATAATCGAGCATCTCCCGCTCAACGCGATCGCAACGCCCGAGAGCTGTTTCCCCTTCGACTGTGGCGATGATGTGCTTAATGCGCAGGATGATGTCGTTGACTTCAATACTCATTTGATTGGCAATATCCAAACTAATTACGTGCTCTAATCGCGTGGCACTTTCCGCAAGCCGTCCATGACGGTTTCAAGAGTACCAAGTGGTGGCAGTGTTGCAAATGTTCTCACCCCGATAACATGCCGCCGTAGTAAGCACCGACAGCGACAAGGATAAATCCTGTCAAAAATGCAAGAGCGCTAACCCGTATGACACCTTGGCGATTCTCCTGTTTTGTAAATTTGGGGTTGATTAAGCCAATTGCAAACATGAATAGGGATAGGACACAAATGATATTGCCAAGCCCATGGACCAGCTCGAACATTCAGGGATCCTCTCGCCGTACAGGGGGTTTGGGCTTTAACACCATGACAACGATAAACCCAAGGAGCGCGAGCACCCCTAGGCCGATCCCAATCAGTTGCCACAGTGGCCAACTAGTTAACTCGCTAGGGAGTCTTGAGGGATCTGAGCCGTCAAGGCCCAAGAACCGTGTCACCGGATTGCTTCCTAGCTGGCCGGTTGATTCAACAGTCGTCGTTGTGGGTTTGCCCGAGTCAGCTTGACCTGCTCGTGCCTCCACCGCGTCAGAGCCTGTTGATCCAATCGACGTTAATTGCACCGCTCGCGATGTATTCGTCCCGAGTGCGGTGATCGGCGCCGTCGCGAGTACTTCAAGCCGCCGCTGAATCTGTCGATGGCGCTGAGGCTCAAGCGATCGAATTGTAAATAAGCCACGTCCAACCGGTAATGAATCAAGTTGCGCCGTGACGCGGCCATCAGTCGAGGGTCTCAATACGATTGAGTCCTCTGCGCCAAATCGCGCATCAAACCGACTGACAGGGCTTTCAACTTGTGCGAGGGGCTGGCCATCCCGTGTGAGTCCGATCGCCAATCCGATTGAGACATCTTTGGAGACAGTCCCTGGCAGTTCTGTCATTTCGAGTCGCGTATTCGAATCAATCAAAATGCGAAGATCGTCCGAGTTCGCATCATACAACCGATAACGACCTGGTTCAGGTTGTGACCAAAGCAGGGTTTTGTAGCCGTCCCCTGCGTACAGCGAAAATCGATCCCCGGCCGATTGTTCGGTGATCGGTTCGCGCCCAGATTGCAGTAATTCAAAGGTGGGATTCTGTCCCAGCTGGATAATGCGCAGTTGTGTGATCTCTGCGTCAATCAGGATTTCGTCATTAATGACGGGGAGTTGTTGGCTTCGGATGGCGAGCTCGAGCGCATCCAGCATGACGGGGATCAGATCCCCCGCATTCTCGATTTGGGTATACAGCCCACCCGTCTCCAGTGCCATTTGTCGGAGTAATTCGATGTCTGCTTGATCCGAGAGTGCAATCGTATGTATGCGGCATTCGCGTTTGATGGCCTCGGGAATCAGTCGTTTCAAAATACGGTCTCTGGAGGCTCGGCTCGCATCCAGTCCACCGCGGACGTCGACCAGGCCGTCGGTGAGCATGACGATGTGGCACTGTCGCGTTGTGTCAGGATCGCGCGCACGAAGGGCAGTACTGAGTGCACTTTCAATGTGTGTGAATTGATCTTTGGATCGAATCGATGCGGTGAGCGGTGCCGCGAGCGCGGTCCAGCGCGCATCGACCGAACCGTAAGGTACAAGCTCGCGCACATCAGTGCCAAAGAGCCAGATTCCACCGAAGGACTCTTGGGGAAGTAATGCGGCCAATAGCGCTGTTGCTGGTCCACGGACGGTGTTTGGATCAGAGGTTTTCATTGAGCCAGACACATCGACGAGCACACGTAAATCCACAGGAACATTCGCCTGTGCGATTGGCACACAAAAGACTGCCAAGACGGTGAGATTACGAAGC
>RFUY01000053.1 GCA_009922705.1 Gammaproteobacteria bacterium | reverse complement strand
CTGCATAGCGAACCGTCAGCCTTGGATTGTCGGCCAGTAGGGTTCCGATCCCAGTCACAATGGCACCCGCGCGGGCCCGCTCCAGTTGCACATCAGCACGACTCTCAGGGCCCGTAATCCACTGGGACTCGCCATCTGCCATCGCGGTCTTACCGTCTAGGGAGGCCGCAGATTTTACGGTGATCCAAGGTAGGCCGACTGTCATTCTGCGAATAAAGCCTGGGTTGAGTAGCGCAGCCTGATCCGCCATGAGTCCGACCTCAACATCGATCCCCGCGTCCAGAAGCGCTTGACGGCCCTGCCCACGCACTCGCGGATTGGGATCTTCCATTGCCATCACCACACGTGCGACCCCGGCATCGATCAGCGCACGCGTGCAGGGGCCTGTGCGCCCTTGGTGATTACAAGGCTCAAGCGTGACCACACAGGTCGCCCCGTTGGCGAGCGCCAGATCAGGGAGCGCCTGCAAGGCATTGATTTCCGCATGTGGGTGGCCTGGCGCCTGGTGCCAGCCCGCCGCCAAGATCTTTCCGTCGGCAATCAGGACAGCTCCCACCCTTGGATTCTCGCGTGTCGTATGGAGCGCTTGACGGGCCAGACGAATCGCTTCAATCATGGCTTTGGCTTCAAGTGAATGATCAGTCATGACGGGAGAGCTTCTCAATTTCGCCAATAAATTCGGTCACATCACTAAAGCTGCGATAGACCGACGCAAACCGTACGTACGCCACTTGATCTAAGGCCTTCAGCTCAGCCATCACATGCTCCCCGATTCGACGACTGGGCACTTCTTTGTCGGATTCCGCTTGCAATTGCCGCTTGATTCGCTGAATGCAGGCATCGATTTGCACGGTACTCACGGGGCGCTTTTCAAGCGCACGTTCAAAGCCACGTCGCAGTTTGTCCTCATCAAAGTTCTCACGCTCGCCATGACTTTTGACCACGCGTGGCATCACCAGCTCGTACATTTCATACGTCGAAAAGCGCTGATCACACTGCACACACTCGCGACGCCGCCGAATCTGCGTCCCGTCCGCGTGCAACCGAGAGTCAATCACCTTCGTGTCGACCGCATGACAAAATGGACAACGCATTACAGCACTCCCTCTGGATGCGATTGACCGAGCTTACCGCGCAGTGTCTGAATCCCATAGAGCAGCACCCCTGTGGCGACACTGACATTAAGGCTTTCCATGCGCCCCGCCATCGGAATTGACACTAGGTGATCACAGGTTTCCCGGGTGAGGCGGCGAAGACCGCTGCCTTCACCCCCCATCACAAGCACCATAGGCCCCGCATGCACCGCCTGTGTCAGCCCATCGGCAGCCTCTCCGGCCGCTCCGATCACCCAGAAGCCGTCTCGTTGTAGTTGACGAAGACAGCGTGCAAGGTTGGTCACCCGGAAGATCGGGATCAACTCTGCGGCACCTGACGCAGTCTTACGAGCCACTTGATTCAGTGGGGCTGAGCCGTCCTTTGGCACGATCACTCCAGCGCAACCAAAGGCCTCCGCACTGCGTAAACAAGCTCCCAAATTGTGTGGGTCGGTCACCCCATCGAGGACTAACACTAGAGGATTTGAGAGAGGCTCAAGCCAAGGACCCAGTGCATTCTCAGGTTGGACCTCTAACGGCCGAGCCTCGGCAAGTATCCCTTGATGATTCAGGTCAGTCGGGGCTTCTTGATCGAACTGTTCTGGTGACAGCTCTTGGATCCGAATGCCCCGCGCATGCGCCCGATCAAGCACAGCGGTCAGGCGGGCCTCCCGTGCACCAGACCGAATCAGGACAGCACGGGCTCGACCCGTCTCAATGACTGCCGCCACCGCATGCACCCCCCCAACGAGCACATGCCCGGCCCCAAACTCCTGCGGCGGCGGACGCTTATTCGGCGTGTAAGGGCGTCGCGTCATTTTCGGCCCTTCCGTTGATTTCGGCTGGAACTACTCGGTTTTGGACTCCGGGCTTTCCCGACATCACCGGTGCGCAGTCGATCACGAATCGAGGCTTTGCGCGGCATTGGTGAGTTCCCAGCAATGGCGAAATCAATACGCCGGGCCTCTAAGTCCACACGCGCGATGGTCACCCGAAGACTGTCTGCCAGTCGATACACACGTCGGGTCTTTTCTCCGATCAAGGTGTGCTGCGCTTCGTTGAACACATAGTAATCTGGGGGAAGCTGCGTGACATGGACCATGCCTTCGACAAAGAGGTCATCCAGTAAAATAAAGAGCCCAAACCCAGCGACCCCCGTAATTGTCCCAGAGTACTCTTCGCCAAGCTTCTCGCGCATGAACTGACATTTCAGCCACTGCCCAACATCGCGACTGGCTTCATCGGCACGCCGCTCGGTCATAGAGCAGTGTTCCCCCAATGCAATCATCTGAGCCATATCTGGCAGACCCTCGCGATCAAGCGCAGACGTGGCATCCTGTGCACCGGTTTGGATGATGCGTTTCAAAAGCCGATGTACGGTCAAATCAGGGTACCGTCGAATTGGACTGGTAAAATGCGTGTAGTGGTCGTAACTCAACCCGAAATGCCCAACGTCAGGATCAGGGGAGTACTTTGCCTGCTGCATGGAACGCAGAATCATCGCCTGGATCAGCGGAAAATCAGGGCGATTGGTCGCTTGGTCTAATAAGCTCTGATAATCCGAGGGTTCCGGTGTCTCACCACCCCCTAAGCCTAACCCCATCGAACCCAAAAACTGTCGCAACGCCGCAAGCCGCTCGTCCGTCGGTCCTTCATGGATCCGATAGAGGGTCGGTAATTTAAACCGCTTCAAACACCGTGCCGCCGCCACGTTTGCGGCCAGCATGCACTCTTCGATCACGCGGTGTGCTTCCAAGCGGGTGCGGGGAACCACCCCTGAAATCTTTCCGCGCGCATCAAATTGAAACGCCGGTTCAACCGAATCAAAGTCCAGCGCTCCCCGGTCTTCCCGCTGCGACCGCAACATGCGATACAGCACATACAACTCCCCAATGCCTGCGCCAATCTCGGCAGACGCAAACTCAGGACTCGCTGCCATTGCTGCCACAAGCGCCTTTCGATCCAGGTCACTCGAGTCGACACCATCTAAGGCCGACTGTACTTGCTCATACGTTAATCGTTGTTTTGAACGAAACACGATTTCAGCGAAGTGATAACTGGTTAATCGACCGGTACTGGCAATTTCCAGTTGCACGGCCACCGCTAACCGATCCACGTTCGGATTTAACGAACACAATCCGTTGGACAGCGTCTCTGGCAACATTGGCAGCACTTCAGATGGGAAATACACCGATGTCCCTCGCTCCAAGGCCGCCTGATCAAGCGCCGAACCGGGCGTGACATAATGCGCCACATCTGCAATCGCCACCCAAAGGGACCACCCACCACGACCTTTCGGAAGCGCGCAGACGGCATCATCAAAATCGCGTGCATCCGCCCCATCGATGGTGACAAATGGAAGCGCGCGTAAATCCACACGACCCGAGATGGCCGCCGGATCAATGGCCGTCCCGAACGCGTCGGCATCTGCAAGCGCTGCGGCAGAAAACTGATACGGTAAATCGTGGGTCCGAATGGCCACCTGGATCTCGATCCCCGGATCGGATGCAGAACCCACCAAATCAACAACATGGCCAATGGGCTGTTGGTGGGTTTCTGGAAAGGTTTCTAGCTCGACAACCACAAATTGGCCGGCCCGTGCACCATGCAGGCGGTCCTCAGGAATGAGCACCTCGTGGAGATACCGATCATCCTCAGGCGTGACAAAATGAATCCCCGCTTGATGCCGAACGCGTCCAACAATCCGCGTGGTCTTTCGCTCAATGATTTCAACAATCCGGGCTTCCCGTTTATCCCGCGACTTTTTAGAAGGCGGCATTTGCGCCACCAAGACGCGATCTCCGTGATACACACGACGCATTTGCCGATCATGTAAATACAGGCTTTCTGAGCGATCGTCGGGAACAAAAAAACCATACCCATCCCGATGGGCATGCACAACACCAGGAAGCAACCCGGCCCGATTGACCAAAACAAACCGGTCAATCCGATCCTGAATAATTTGTCCATCGCGACACATCGCGAATAGTCGGGCCTGCAATCCATCCGCTAACTCAGGGGGCGTTTTGGTCAATTCCACCAGTTCTTGGAAGGTGAGTGGCTGGCCATTCGTCTCCAATAACTCCATAAGCCACTGCCTGGACGCAACCGGCGCGTTGTAGCGTGAGACTTCCTGCTCACCATAAGGGTCTTTCATACCTACTCCTTTGAAGGCTACATAATGCGGATCGATAGTGCTGAAGTCACGCTTCGCCTACACTTCGCTCATGAGCAAACGCAAATTGACACGACAGCAGGCGTGGCGGATTGAAAAAATCCAAAAGGAGCGCCTTGATCGCGCTGCGCGGCATGCCGAGACGGTTGATCAACTGTGGGCGGAAGGTGCCCTCGGGGATCCGATCCGTGGACGCGTTGTTGCGCGGTTTGGAAAGCAAGTCGAGGTTGTTCCCTGTGATCTGATGGGTCAACCACAGGGGAATGCTGTGCGTTGTCATTGTAGAGCCAATCTCTCAACGCTCGTGACCGGTGATCAAGTGGTCTACCAGCTCAGTGATGCGCTTGGCATCGTGACTGCGCTGGAGCCGCGACTCAACGTACTTGCTCGCCCAGACACCCGGGGACAACTTAAAGCCATGGCTGCCAATGTTGATCAAATTGTGATCGTGACCGCATTGGAACCTGCGCCTCAACCCGAATTACTGGATCGATATCTGGTGGCGACAGAGATTGCAGAGATCTCACCGCTGATCGTCATCAATAAGGTGGACCTGCTTGTTCAACGCAGTGATGGCATGCGGGCTGTTGAGGGGCTCAAAGCGCGCTATCAGGCCATCGGGTATTCCGTGGTCGAAGCGTCAGCCAAGGACCCCCAAGGACTCAAGGCGCTGGCCGCCTGTTTGGTGGACAAGAGCTCCGTCTTCATCGGTCAATCCGGTGTGGGAAAATCCAGTTTGGTGCAAGCACTGCTCCCTGACGAAGTGATCCGAGTGGGACACCTACACCAGCAGACCCGCTTAGGACGTCACACCACCTCGACGGCTCGGCTGTATGCATATCAAGGGGGTGGCTCTATTATTGACTCACCGGGAATCCGGGATTTCGGGCTTGATCAGGTCTCACGACAAGACGTAGAGCGCGGGTTCATTGATTTAGCACGGTTCAGTGGACTGTGCCGATTCAGAGATTGCCGACACCACCAAGAGCCTGGGTGTGCGGTGCAGGACGCCGTTCGCCAGGGCACTGTGTCTAAAGAGCGACTTGCTTCATTTCACAGGATTCTCTCGACACTCTCTGAAGGAAACGCATGAGTATGGTTGACGACCTCAAAATCGCCCTGCAATACCTCTTACCCGGGCATGTACTCTCGCGCACCGTGGGTCAGCTTGCTCTGTGCGAAACACCAGCCATCAAAAACCGGTTAATTCGGCTAGCGATGCAGCGCTTCCAGATCGATCTGTCAGACGCAGAAATCAGTGATCCCGAGGCGTACCCCCATTTCAATGCATTTTTCACGCGGGCGCTAAAAGCTGAGGCCCGTCCTCTCGCAGGTCAAGACTGGCTCGCCTCGCCCGCTGACGGTTGCGTGTATCAAGCAGGTCAAATCTCGTCAGAGGGAATCCTGTCCGCCAAAGGGCACGACTTTACCCTAGACAGTCTATTGGGACATCGTGAAGACACGCGTGACTTCCTCGACGGCGCCTTTGCCACGATCTATCTCTCCCCCAGGGACTACCATCGCGTTCATCTGCCGATCGATGGTGAACTCAAGCGCATGACGCACGTTCCTGGCCGCTTATTCTCAGTCAACACAACAACGACGGACAGAATACCTGGTGTCTTTGCACGCAACGAACGTGTGATCCTCCAGTTTAAAACGCGTCATGGTCCCTTGGTGTTAGTCCTTGTCGGCGCAATGCTCGTCGCCTCTATCGAGACGCCGTGGGCAGGGATCATCACGCCAACCGGACGAGGTCTCTCAGATTGGCGCTATCACAGCGGCCCCAAACTCAGCTTTAAACAAGGGGACGAAATCGGCCGATTCCAATTTGGATCGACGGTCATTGTGCTAGCACCTAAAGGGTTGGCACCAGAGATGGCTCAATTGACCACTGGACGGGCCGTTAAAATGGGTGAGGGCCTGACGGCCCTCCCCAAAACTGAACCCTAGTTTGAACCCGATGGGTTATTGAGATATCGGAAGAACTCACTGTCTGGGTCAATGACAAGCAAATCGTCTTTTCCAGCAAAAGAAGAGCGATAGGCCTCAATCGACCGATGAAATGCATAGAACTCTGGGTCTTGGTTGAACGCATTCGCATAGATTTCGGCAGCAATGGCATCCCCTTCACCCCGGATTTGTTGAGCCTGCCGATATGCATTTGCGCTGATGACGGTTTCTTGTCGATCTGCATCTGCTTCAATGCCCTCAGCGAGCTCGCGACCACGTGCACGCAAATCCCGTGCATCACGCTCACGCTCTGAACTCATCCGCGTAAACACAGCACTCGAGACTTCTGGCGGCAAATCAATCGCCTTTACTCGGACATCTAAGACATGAATGCCAAGCTCCTCCAGCGCGATCTGGTCAAGTTCAGCGGTGATTTCCGCCATCAATTCATCACGCTGACCAGAGACCACTTCATACACCGTCCGCTCACCGAACTTATTCCGCAATCCTGCATCAACCCGAGAAGCGAGCAGACTATTTGCCGTAAATTCATCACCACCGGTCGCGGTGTAATAGCGTCCTGCATCGGCAACACGCCATTTCACGAACGAATCCACAATGAGTGCTTTCTTTTCAGCCGTCAAATACCGCTGCGCATCTGAGTCCAAAGTAATCAAACGCGCTTCAAAGCGCCGAACATCGTTCACCACCGGGATCTTCAGATGCAATCCTGGCTGGATGTCGGTATCCACCACTTCACCGAACTTCAAGAGGACCGCACGCTCACGCTCATTCACCACGTAAACCGCATTTGAAATGATGCCCAGAAGAATCACGAGCCCAATCAAGACTCCCATTTGACGACCCGACATTAGCGAATCCCCCCTGATGAACGTGTCTCTACTCCACCTTGACGTGACCGAAGCTCCTCAAGCACCTGATCTGTCAGTGACCGAATATCTGATGGATTTAACCCCCCAGACCCGGTGACAGACGGTGTTGAGCGGGCGGCACTCGCAAGTGATGGAGCGACCTGCCCAGCGATGCGGTCGAGCGGTAGATACATGATGTTTGAACCAGAATTCACATCGACCATCACTTTTGAGGATCGTTGCATCACTTCCTGTACAGCATCGATATATAGCCGCTGACGGGTGACTTCTGGGGCTTTCTTGTACTCAGCTAAGAGCTTCAAAAAGCGATCGGCTTCACCCTGTGCCCGGGCGACAACCTGCTCACGGTAAGCATTGGCCTCTTCCAGCACGCGCTGTGCACGACCCCGTGCCTCCGGAATGATCCCATTGGCATAGGCCTCCGCTTGGTTTTTCAATCGCTGCTCATCTTCCCGCGCTTTGATCACATCATCAAATGCCGCTTGGACTTGCCGCGGTGGCTGGGAGTTTTCAATGTTCACCTTCACCACTCGCAACCCTGTTTCATAATTCTCAAGGTAGGTTTGGAGACGGGTCTGAACGTCAGCTCCTAAGGCTTCACGCCCTTCTGAAATCACACCCCCCATTTCCGCTGACCCCACCACATGGCGGATTGCGGAGTCTGTGGCATGCGTTAACGAGATATCCGGCTCACGCACATTCAGCAAATAGGCCTTGGGATCAGAAACCACGTACTGAACGGCGAGCGTCACATCCACGATGTTCTCGTCTTCAGTCAGCATCACCGCTTGTGAGCTGTGCGTTCGGACACGCGTCACGTTGACCTTATTGACTTCATCGATCATTGGCGCGTTCCAGCGCAGGCCCGGCGCTTTGGTTTCTAGAAACTGACCAAATCGCAGGACGACTGCACGCTCCTGTTCATCCACTTTATAGAAGCCAAGCGCTGCATAGCCCACGACAAGAATGAGCCCCAAAACGCCAAGCGCGACGGGGGATAAGTGGAATCCGCCCCCTTGAGAGCCATTGTCAGAACCGCCCGACTTCTTCTTGCCGAATAGCCCATTTAAACCGTCCTGTAGCTTCTTCATCACCTCGTCAAGATCGGGAGGACCTTGATCGTTGCGGTTACCACCCCCCCAGGGGTCGCGGCCATTGTTACCAGGCTCATTCCAAGCCATGTCAGCTCCTTTGGTTCCAAAATGTACACTGCCCCTATCATAGGGGCAGGCGATCGGTTTTCCAGCGCTTTTGGTGATTAGTGTTGCAGGATTTGCGAGAGGAACAGCTTTGTGCGCTCGTTCTTAGGCTGATTAAAGAATTCTTCTGGTGCATTTTGCTCAATGATCTCGCCACCATCCATGAAAATCACGCGATCAGCGACCTTGCGAGCGAACCCCATTTCGTGTGTCACACAGAGCATGGTCATGCCTTCATCGGCCAATCCGACCATGACATCTAAGACCTCCGCAATCATTTCCGGATCCAGGGCACTGGTCGGCTCATCAAACAACATCACTCGAGGGTTCATACACAGCGACCGGGCAATGGCCACCCGTTGTTGCTGGCCGCCAGAGAGTTGACCAGGATACTTATTGGCCTGTTCGGGGATCTTCACCCGCTCCAGAAACCGCATGGCAACCTCTTCGGCCTCACGCTTTGCGGTCTTGCGCACCCAGATCGGCGCGAGCGTGCAATTCTCCAATACCGTGAGATGTGGGAACAAGTTGAAGTGCTGAAACACCATGCCGACTTCGCGACGCACATCGTTGATGTGTTTGGTATCCTCGGTCAACTCAATACCATCCACAACGATCGAGCCCTCTTGATGTGACTCCAAACGGTTGATGCAGCGAATCAAGGTGGACTTACCAGATCCTGAGGGTCCACAGATGACGATTCGTTCACCCTTCGCCACTTCAAGATCGATCTCTTTTAAGACATGGAACTGGCCGTACCATTTATTAAGACCTTGAATCCGAATGATCGGTTCCCCGGCTTGGATTTTCGATTCGGACGGACTCGAGCTCATCAGTTATCTCTCCGGTTCGTGTCAAGTTTGCGTTCAATCACTTGGCTGTATCTCGACATGCCGTAACAGAACATCCAGAAAATTAATCCTGTGAATAGATAGCCCTCGATATCGTAGCCCTTCCATTCGATCGATCGCGCAGCGCTTTGCGCCATATTGAGCAGATCAAGAAGACCAATAATGGACACCAGGGACGTGTCTTTGAACAAGGCAATAAAGGTATTCACAATGCCGGGGATCGAAATTTTCAGCGCCTGCGGCAAAATAATAAAGACGGTCCGCCGCCAGTACCCCAATCCAAGCGCCGCCGCGGCCTCATACTGCCCTTTGGGAATGGCCGAGAGTCCGCCGCGAATCGCTTCTGCGGTATAGGCCGACTGAAACATCGTGATCCCAATCATTGCACGCACGACTTTGTCAAATTCCATCCCCGCCGGGAAAAACAGCGGCAGCATGACCGAGGCCATGAACAAAATGGTAATCAACGGGGTCCCGCGCCAGAACTCAATGTACAAGACACACATGGTCCGAATCACCGGCATTTCGGAACGCCGCCCAAGTGCCAGTAAAATCCCCAGTGGTAAGGCCAATAAAATGCCGACAAACGCAAGCACAAAGGTCAGTAAGAAGCCGCCCCATTGACTGGTATTGGCGATCGGCTGACCAATCCACTCGCCGTGGATCAGCGCATAAAACACCACTGGAAACACGGTGAGCATTGCAAGTGCAATCCACTTCTTGTGTGGCATGCCCTCAATGAGCAACGGAATGAGTAACGAGAAAAAGAGGAGGAAGCCGACGATTGGCCGCCACACTTCATCAGGGTTTGCCCCGAAATACAGCCCAAATAAAATTTGCTCTAGCCGGACATTGATAAAGGTCCAACAAGCGCCTGCTGGATTCGCCTCACAGACGCTACGATCCGTCCCGGTCCAATTTGCGCTCAGGAATGCCCAATCAATAAACGGCGGGATATACAGCCACAGCAGATAGAAAAACAAGAGCGTCGTGAGCGCTGACGTTGTCGAATTAAACAAGTTCGCGCGGACCCACGCGAGTGGACCAACCGTCGACATCGGTGGCTTGCGGCTGGGTTTTGGAACGAATGTATCCATCGTCACTGAGGCTCCTCTACCGCTCGGTCAACTGCACACGGCGGTTGTACCAATTCAAAATCGCCGATGTCGTGAGACTCAGGCACTCATACACAATAATCGTCATCGCAATGATGATCAGTGCCTGCCCAGTTTGATTTAAGGTGATTCCCGCCCAGAGACTCACAATCTCTTCGTAGCCCACCGCGACGGCGAGCGACGAGTTTTTTGTCAGGTTCAAATACTGGCTAATCGTTGGGGGAATGATCACCCGAAGCGCTTGAGGGATCACGACCAATTTCACGGTCTGCGCGCGCGTCAAACCAAGCGCAGAGGAGGCCTCGGTTTG
>RFUY01000052.1 GCA_009922705.1 Gammaproteobacteria bacterium | reverse complement strand
GCTAAACCCAAAGGTTTTCCCTGCCGTATCCTTCATCGACTGAATTGGGGAATCCTTTTTAACATACCAAAACAGATCAGGAGCCCCGGTCATCTGTGCGGTCACAATCCGCAACGGCGCGCCCTTCGCAAACGCACCCAAGACCCCGAGCGTGCCATTTGCCAATGCATATTGCGCACTCCCAGTGATCACGGCTTGCAGGGTTTCAGATCCCCCCTTTGTCCACGTGATTTCAACATCAAGCCCTTCTTTGGCGAAGAAACCCTGTTCAACGCCATGGACAGTGATCATGGTGTCCCACAATCCTTTTTGACCGATGGCCACGTTAATTTTCTCTGCCGCGACGGCCGAGACAGACAAGACCGCCCCCGCAACACCCGCCAATAATGTCGACACTGTCTGTTTCATGAATACCTCTCCAGGTTGTTATTATGCGTTTGAAATCAGCCCTTTATTCGCCTCAACTTTGAGCTTCGCCCAAATGGTTCCGACCAATTTTGCAAATTGATCTGAGCCAAAGACATCCGAACTCCGTGGACGAGGCAAGTCCACGGGGATGACATCAATAATCCGACCAGGACGGAAGGACAACATCACCACACGGTCACTGAGCTGCACGGCTTCAGAGATATTGTGTGTGATCAATAAACTGGTTTGCTTGAGATCGGCGCAGATTTGGGTGAGTTGATCGCCCAGTAGCATCCGGGTTTGCTCATCCAAGGCGGCAAACGGCTCATCGAGCAACAAAATATCAGGCTCATAGGCGAGCGTTCTAGCGATACAGATGCGCTGCCGCATCCCACCTGACAATTGATGGGGGAAGCTCTCTCTGAAATCAGACAGTCCAACCATATGTACAAAATGAGCGGCTTTTTCAAGGCGCTCCGCCTTTGCCATGCCCATCATCTCCAATGGGAATGCCACATTTTCAAGTACGGTTCGCCACGGAAATGAGCTGTCTTGCTGAAACACCATCCCAATCCGTGCGCGAGAGGAATCAGCGCCCTCCATCGGCTGGGTCACCTGACCCGAGGTTGGCTCAAGTAATCCCCCAATGATGTTGAATAACGTCGACTTTCCACAGCCACTTGGGCCAACAATCGCCACAAACTCGCCGCGATGGACATCCAGTGACACGTTGTCGAGCGCAACGATCGGCTCACCAGAACGCCGCTCAAAGGACTTCGACAAGTTCTGGATGGACAGTGCGATCTCAGCCATAGCGCGTAATTTCCCCTAGCGAATCGTAATGTTGATGGCCTTCACTTGCGTGTAAGACAGCAGTTCTTCGAGACACTCTTCGCGCCCTAAGCCGGAGTCTTTATACCCACCGAACGGGACTCCAGGATAATGATCACTCGCGTTATTGACCCAGACATAGCCCGCTTGCACTTGGCGCGCCATCGTCAAGGCCCGGTTAATGTCATTGGTCAGAATTCCAGCGGTCAAGCCATAGTCGACGCCATTGGCGATTGCCATCACCTCAGACTCGTCGGTCCAAGACATGACCGACAGCACAGGACCAAAAATCTCTTCTTTCGCGATGCGCATCTCAGGGGTGACATCAGCAAACACCGTCGGTCGCACAAAAAATCCCTTTGGATGCGGCGGATCTTGGGGCAAGCCACCAGTTGTCATCCGTGCCCCCTCCGATTGGCCCACCTCAAGATAGTGCTTGACCTTGGCATACTGCGGCGGTGTCGTCAGGCATCCCATCTCGGTGTCCTCATCCATGGGCATCCCGAGCGTCAATCTTGAGAAGGCCTCAGTGACTCCTTCAACCACCGCCTCATAATGAGACGCATGCACCAGGAGTCGACTCGTCGATCCACAAGACTGTCCGGCTGTCCACGTCAGATTCATCCCTTTGACTGCTTGTGCAACGGCATAGTCGACATCGGTGTCCGCGCAGACGATGAGCGGATTTTTACCGCCTAACTCCAGAAGCACCGACTTCACTTGGGTTGCCGCATCCGCAAGCACCGCGCGTCCGGTTGGCACGCTCCCCACCAGGCTGACATTACGAACCAGTGGATGGCGCGACAGCGCACTGCCGGTCACGCGATCCCCATTGATGACATTGAACACGCCGGCCGGAAAAATGGTTGCTGCCAGCTCTGCAATTCGGAGTGCCGACAGCGGGGTAAACTCAGACGGCTTCATGATCACGGCATTCCCCGCAATCAGCGGCGCCACACTTTTGATGCAGGCAAACATCAAGGGATGATTAAACGGAATAATCCGAGCCACGACACCAAGGGGCTCGCGCACGGACAGATTCAGCCGTGAAGGCGCTCCTGGGTAGGTCTCCCCTTTCATTTCCGTGGCCAGATTGGCGAACAAATCCATGACCGCCAGACTGATTCGGATATCAAACGCCATGCCCCGGTAGGGGTTCCCAGAGTCCAGGGCATCTAGCCGTGCAAGGCGATCCGCGTCCGCCTCTACGGCTGCCGCAAAGCGACGCACACAGGCGACACGCTCACGCACGTCGAGCGCTGCCCAGCCCACCTGCGCCTGCGATGCTACCGTGACCACGCGATCAACAGTGTCAGGAGAGGCTTGTGTCACAGACGCCAAATAATCCCCGGTCGCAGGGTCAAAACTCTCAAAGGTGCCCGCCGCATCTTGATGAAATGCGCCGCCGTAAAACAGTCCTGTTTCCGAAGGAAGTAATGCGTTTACGTCAACGGTCATGTCTGTCTCCTCAATAGGACCTGGTCACGTGGACATCGACAACAACGACGTGCCCTGCTAGCACTTCTGCTCTTGCCCAGCGTAACGACTCTACAAGGTCTTCAGCTGTGGTAATTGGCCCAACAGCAAGCGCACCTTGGGCTCTTGCCAGCCCGGCAAGATCAGGATCCGGATCTTCAATCCGAATCCCAACACCCTTGTTGGCCACATCGCGCCCTCTGATCACAGCTACGCGCTCCTGATGGACTTCGTCATTAAAGAACGAACGATTATTCGCAATCACGATCAATAGCGGGATTTGGTGATGCACGGCAGACCACACCCCAGACACTCCCATCAGGTAATCCCCATCACCGAGAATCGCGATCGGGAGCCGATCCGTGTCGCGAAGTGCCAAGGCAGCCCCAACTGCCATGCCAACACCGGAACCAATTCCACCGCCGCCATCGAATCCCAAATGAGACAAGGTGTCGACAAAAGGCCAAAAATGGCTTTGCCAACTGATCGGCGTCCGAATCAGCGTCGCTGGCGACTCACCCAGTGTTTGATAGAGGGTCTGTCCCAATGCCTCAACGGACAAAGGACCCTCGGATTGAGGCTTTGGATGCCAAGGCAACAAGGCCTTAGACGCAGGCGGAGCGCCATAAGCGTCAACCAGTTGTCGAATCGCCCGATCCGGATGGACGGCCACACTGACGGTGGTCGCGGCTGGTTCGCAGCCATCCTTGCTCCAGCCATTGTGCAAGCCATGGTCTGGAGAAAATGAAATTACCGGTAGCGGCGCACGCGGCTCTCCAAAGGCTTGTCGGAACAGCCCACCCAAATCAATCCAATCAAAACTCACGATGGCATCCGCTTGACGAACCGCCTCGATGACCTCCGGCTTCGGCATCAAGGTACCCGGCGAGAGATGGTTTGGATGCTGCGTTGGAAAGGTCGATCCAGTCCGCAAATCAGTGACAACCGTCGCACCCCAAGCCTCGATCAAGGCTACCCGTGCTGCAAAACTCGCATCTGAGCGTTCCATCCGACCAAACAAACACAGAATGCGAGACTTGCCCTCCAGAAGGCCGCGCACTCGCGCCAGCATGTCAACGGATAAAGCGCCGGCATCGATCACAGGCCAGGTCCGCGTTTGCATCTCAGCAGGCGTCAACGCACAGGGCGCCTCGAAGAGTTCGGTATCGCAATTGATATACACCGGTGCTTGGGGATATGACTGCGTCATCTGAATTCCATGCAACAACGCATGCACCGCACCCGCCGCAGAGACTGGTTGGTCATCCCATTTACAATAGGCGCGGATCACTTGCGCCTGGTCTTGGCTGGTATGGATCCAATCAATCCAAGGCCGGCGCTTCTCTGCATCCAACGGACCAGTAGCACCCAAAATAATCATCGGAACCCGATCGCACCACGCGTTGTAAATTGCCATGGCCGCATGCATCAGACCCACGTTGGAATGAAGCGCGACTGGAAGGCAGGTTCCTGTGACCTTTGCATACCCGTGCGCGACAGCAACGGCGTGCTCCTCGTGTAAGCACAACACCATTTCTGGTTGAGTATTTCCAAGGTAATTCACGAGGCTGTCGTGTAAGCCTCGAAAGGACGCTCCGGGCGTTAACGCAATGTGGGAAAATCCATGCGCCCGCAAGACATCTGCGATTGCATCGCTGCCGTAATACACCGGTGTTTCTGACATGCAGAGCCCCTACGCGTTGTTATTTTAGAGTCTGTTGCTTAGACTTCGAAGTATTCATGCCGACCCTCGGATGTCAAGTCCCCGCAGGCTCTGTTTATTTTCACGGCCATGTCAATCTCATTTGGCGGCCCAAACAATGCATTGGGGGACGCAGACCCCGAAGGGCGGTAGTGTTCACGCATTCACGACAATCCAGGGGATGACTATGGGACAGCTCTCACTCACCATTGCCACGGGTAACTATGACCGGACCCGTCCGATCTCGGATGGGCGGGTTCAGATTGAAGGGGTCGACCCGAACCATCTTTTCTTTTCACCCGAAGAGATGTTTTACCGCGCCTTTCGCTTTCATTCATTCGACATCTCGGAACTTTCGTTTTCATCGTACTGCGCCGGGGCTGCGAATCCAGACTTCCCGTACATCGCGATTCCCGTGTTTCTGTCGCGCTCGTTTCGACACTCAGCGGTCTTTATTCGCAAAGCCTCAGGCATCACACAGCCAAGCGATCTTAAAGGAAAGACACTTGGGGTCACTGAATACCAGCTGACCGCGAAC
This sequence comes from Gammaproteobacteria bacterium, assembly GCA_009922705.1. GTDB lineage: Bacteria > Pseudomonadota > Gammaproteobacteria > Pseudomonadales > Litorivicinaceae > HIMB30. Next base: position 5,680 of record RFUY01000052.1, on the reverse strand, counting down.
GTCTGGGTTCGCGGTATTTTGGAAGATTTTTACAGCGTCCCACAAACCGAGATCCGGTGGATCCGTGGCGGCTTATTCGACCCCAAGCGTCCGGAAAAATTGAAAATCAAATTACCTGATGGCGTCGATTACTCGGAGGCGCCCGAGGGGCAGACCTTAAATGCGATGCTTGAGGCAGGCCAGATCGATGGTCTGATTGGCCCACGCCCACCTGGCGCATTCTATACTTCCGATGCTTATGGGCGCCTATTCCCCGACACCTTTGGCGAGGTCGCACGCTATTACCAAGCCACACAAATTTTCCCAATCATGCATGTGTTGGGCATTAAAAAGACCTTGGTTGCCAAACATCCATGGCTTCCTGCATCGCTCTACAAGGCGTTTGAAACTGCCCGTCAGATTGCGATGGAGGCCATTCTCGACACCTCGGCAAGCAAGGTCACAATGCCCATGCTTGATGAGCAAATCGATTACGTCCGTACCCACCTTGGACCTGAGATTTGGACGTATGGATACGCAGAGAACAAACATGTCATTGACACCTTCTTGCGCTATCACCATGCGCAAGGGCTGTCGCCCCGTCTATTGTCTGCAGAGGAGTTGTTTGATCCCTCCTCAATGGAGTCGTACTCCATCTAACGGACCCTTAACCAAGAATAGCCGGCGGCCGCGCCGGCTTTTTTGTCTGCAAAATACTCATCATTCCTTGATGTGTGTCAAAAAGAAACAATCAGCACTTGCCAATTGTTGCGATGCATCATATACTCTTAGCTAACTAAGCAAATGAAGCAACGCAAAAGGAGCGCATCATGACTGCATTAGCAACCGCAAGTGTTCCAACTCAAATCGACGCCGGTCAAAACCCTGTCGCTCGGATGCTCGCAACCATTCGGTTGGCCCTGAGCCTGAAGACCGTCTTTGAAAGTACAGACAACCGCGAAATCCGCCTCCAGCGGACGCAAGCAATTCTCGCTCAACGCGATCTCTGATCAAAAAGACGTAAAAAAAGGGACCGACAGGTCCCTTTTTTGGTTTGGCCGCCGGTTAATCTTTTGGCGGAACCCAATACTCTTCAAAGCCCTTCGCAGGCTCCAGTTGTTCAAACCAATCAAATCCCATCAACCGGGGCATCCGAGAGTTCATAACAACAATCCGTGCTTCAGTGTCTGACGTATTGAATCGCTTGTGGGCGCAATACGGAGGGATGTAGATAAAGTCCCCTGCCTTCCACTCAAACACCTTCGGCGTAGTCTCCCATTCCCAAATAAATTCATCTGCGCAATGGAAGTTCACGTCAAAGTGATGATCGTATCCCTCTCCCTCAATGACGAAGGCAACTTCCTCTGAGAGATGGCGACTGGTTCCGGTCGCTTCTCCGGAGGCAATGAACTGCATGTACAGATCTAAGCAACACTCCTTGGTGTTCATCTCTTCACGGATAATGTGCTTAATCAGGCCGTCCGCCGAGCGCTCCATCGGCATCTCTGACGACTTCACAATATTCTTCCGCTCCAGATACTCCTTGCGGAACTCTTTTGAAGCCTCTAACGCTTCGTTGTAAAAATTTGCGTGCAACGACTCATTCTTTGAGCGTGCCCGTTCGGTTGGATCCACAAACATGGCTCTCTCCTCTTAAATCGCTGTGGGCGGCACGTAATCTTCATGACCCGGCACTGGGGTCTTCGGTGGGTAATCCACCATCTTTTGGAAGATCATGTGCATGAACAAGAACAAGGGTTTTGCCTTCATGATCAAAACAATGGACTCATTGTCTGGATCATCATTGAAGTGCTGATGCACGCAACCATTTTCGACGATCAGCGCATCACCCGCTTCCCAATCGATCCGACGACGGTCATGCACATCATGCCCTTTCCCCTTCAACACGAAAAAGACCGCGCTGTTCATGTGGCCATGCTTCTGACCGTAGCCACCTGGGGCATACACATCGATATGCGTCTCGATGGACTGTGCCACTTTTGCAGCTTGGGGATTGATCACTTTCTTGCCGTAGTTTTGCGGACCCCCTTTCCATTTCATATCTGGGGTGCGATAAACGCGGGGCTGACTGAAAAGCTCAGAGACTAACTCGCCGTAAGTCCCCTCTAGGGCTCGTACGAACACTCTCTTCTTAGACCAGCGCTCCCAGACGACTTCACCGCCGGAACCTCCGGCCACAATATCTGTTTGATCTGTCATGAGGCCTCCTTGTTATTGAGTCGTGAGTGTACGCTATCGAGGAAATTCGGGGCTTCTAATAAAACCACCTCAGGCCCATAACAAATTCCTCTGACTTTCAGCTTGTCCGGATTGAGTTGAAGTCTCTAGTCTTCGAAAACATTGGATGTGAGACCGCAGTGACAAACGAGCAAAAAGCCGACGCGTTGATTGAAACAGATCAGCCCGAGCCACCCAAGAAAAAGAAGTCGCGATTTAAGAAACGACATATTGAGATGATCGTCTACGCCATTTTTGGTGTCGCTGGTGGTGCCTATTGTTATCACTTGAAAGGAGCAGATGGGTTTGCGGCCGCCGTTGACGTGCAAATTGAAATGTTGGCGGGCATGTTGCCGCGGATCACATTAGCGTTTGGAATTGCAGCGCTGTTGTGGGTCCTTCTGGATGCCGAACGGATCAAAGAGCTGATTCAGAAACAGCGCGGCGTCATGCAACTCGTCTACGCCACAATTTTGGGAGCAATCACACCGGGGGGGCCAACGAGCTCCTTTTCCATTCTAAATTTGTTCCTCGCCAGCGGATTGGGGTATGTGATTGGGATCACCTATATCACGGCTTGGTCGATGCTCGGGGTGCAGCGCATCCTGATTTGGGATATGCCCCTTCTTGGCATTGACCAGGCATCACTTCGATTCCTCTCTGGATTCTGGTTACCCTCCCTCGCAGGCCTACTGGCTGGCTGGTTATTTGGGAAACATCAGGCGACGAGTCTGAAATGATCAGTCCGTCATTACTCTTTTTGGTCGCACTACTCTTTGGGATGGGCTATGTGGCAGCTCGCCGGGATGATGGGTCCATCGAAAAGGCGTGGGCGCGGTTTAAAAAGCAGATCGCTGAATTCATGCCACGGATGGTACTGGTGATTATTGGGACTGGTTTTTTATTGCAGATCATTCCCTCTGAAGTCATTTCGGAAAATCTAGGGCGAGATGCCGGCCTCAAGCCTGTGTTTATTGGGGGACTTGCTGGCATGCTGGTCCCAGCGGGCCCAGCCGTCGCGTTCACCACGGCGGCCACACTCGCGGGTGCGGGGGCCTCCGAAGGCTCTCTCGTCGCCTTCATCACCGCATGGTGCATCTTTGCAATCCATCGCATTTTGATTTATGAAACCAGCCTCGCAGGCCCTAAATTTTTATTCATTCGGTGTACGGTTGCTCTGCCGATTCCATTTATTGCAGGGACAGTCGCACACTATCTAAGCCATTAAGGAGACTTCCCATGACACTACAGAATGCTCACCTGGTCGTCCCACCCGCCCCAAGGGGTCGTATCGTCGTCGTCCATGAAAATCGTGGATTAGAGGATCATATTCGTGACGTGGCGAACCGCCTCGCCGCGCTTGGCTATGCCGTCGCAGCCCCTGACTACCTGTCACCTGTGGGCTGTTCGAGCGCGGATTTCGATGACAACATTGAACGGCTCAAGGGCGTCACACGAGACGATGTCGCCTCAATTACGGCGCACTGGCTCGCGGTCTTAGGTGAGATTGCGCCAGACACGAAAAGCGCTGTGCTCGGATTCTGTTGGGGCGGTGGTGTTGTGAATCACTGCGCTACAGTGCTTGAGGACATGTCCGCAGGCGTGATGTTTTATGGCACAGCCCCGGCCGCCGAGAACATCCCTCAGATCAAAGCCAGCCTGCAGCTGCACTATGCAGAAAATGATGACCGCATTAACGCAGGTCGGGAAGCCTATCTGGCCGCACTATCGGAAGCGGGTGTTGCGCATCAAGCGCATACCTACCCGGGCGCTGGGCACGCGTTCTTCAATGACACACGAGCCGATCGGCACCATGCGCCATCAGCCGCACTAGCGTTTGAACGTGTCAGCGCTTTTCTGAAAGAACAGCTTGGTTAACGGAACGCAGGATCGCCCTACCGGGCGATCCGCATTGCGCGCAGAATATCTTCCAAATCGCCCGCATCTTCGACCCACACAAGTTGGGACGAAATCGACCGTAACTCGCCAATCAACTCAGGAGAGGCCTGCGCATACTGCACCGGCTCACCCTGCGTCCACAACAGCGTGGTCACAAAGCGATTGTGCATCCAGCGCGTGAGACGCCTAACCACCAGTAAAAACTTCTCCCGCTCTTTAGGATCTGCAGGCGAGATCAAGGTCAGAAAATCAGGTGGGTCCGCGGTGAACAGGGCATCGACGGGAATGTACCCAACAGATGACAAATAAACCGCGATGGTCTCCGATGACGACTCATCGGATCCGGCGCCAATCAAGTGCGATCGCATGGCTTGGAACAGCGTGTAACAGTCTTGATGCACCACGAAGGCGTAGGAGCGTTGCCGACTGTTCGGCTGCTGTATCCTAAACTGCAGTGCGTGAGCCGTGTGCTTTGCAGCACAGGCTCCCGCAGTCGCAGACGGTCCGCCGGCTACCGTCATACCGAGGTCTGACGTACACCTGGCTTGACTTTAAAGTCTTCGGCAGCCGCTTCGAGGAAATCCTCATTACGAGGAATGAGTTTCGAGACCGACCGAATCTTTTGGTGATCAACGGACACACCAGGAGGTGTCTCGCCTTTGTCACGGAGCGCCACGCAGGCACGTTTCAAGACTTTGCGCGCCATAATGATGCCGTTGTCGGTCGAGACCAAGTTCTCTTTGGTTCGATCGACGATCGGTCCCATACTCTCTTGCACAGAGGCATCCTGCATCGCGAACCCTTCGATTCCACTGTAAGTCTCGCAGCGTTTTTGCGCCTCTCGATCCATCAGATAATCATTATCCTTGTTCTGCAGAGGACGGAATGTCCCTGGCACATAGGCCACATGAATGCCTTCGCCGCGCTCCATCGCTTCACGCTCTTCCTTGCTCAGCGCGCGCGCTGGATGGTAGTCATAGCTCCACGCCATGCAGTTCTCATCGTCGATCGGAATCCAAAAGTGGCCGTGGACTGGATGATCGCCACGTGGAGGGATCATTGTGAAGCTTGGCGCAATAAAGGGAGTCACACGCCAGTAGTACTGGTCATTCTCGGCATTGCGACGTGCACCAATCAGCAAACCACCATCGACAGGTTTCACCTCGAAAGCTGGACGCCGATCCTGCTGGTTATATTTGTTTCCTTCCGCATTCTTAAACAGCGGATCTTTGGTGAACGTGTAACTATGCAACCAAGACACATGGCTCGAGTCAATTCCACCTTCCATTGCTTGTAACCAGTTACATTCTTGCACCCGCTTTGAGGTGAACGTCTGGTCAAGCGGGACACAGGCAAATTCCCACTCAGGCTCAGGAGGCATGTGCTCTTTGGGGCCCATGTATGCCCAAATCACGCCACCCTTATCAATCATTGGATACGCGGTCAGCTTGATCTTCTCGCACAAGCCACTCTCTTCAGTCTCGGACGGAATCTCTGTGCAGTTCCCGTTTACGTCATACTTCCAGCCGTGATACGGACAACGGATTCCACCTTCTTCGTTGCG
>RFUY01000051.1 GCA_009922705.1 Gammaproteobacteria bacterium | reverse complement strand
ACTTGCCGCATGTCAACAAACAAGGTTTCCCCACCCGTTGAGGTCACCTGCACTGCACGCAACACTGTCGCACGGTACGGGTGTTCAATAAAACACCCGTCATGATGAAACCACATCTCGCCATCCGGCAAAGAGCCGATCGGCTCGCCCTGCGCACGCACATTCGTGACTAACCCGATCAAATGCGCAAAGTCCGACTCCTCGACACGCTGATCTTTTGGTCGCGAGCGTTCCGAGGGCGTCCCGAACAAGGACGAGAATGTGATTTGTTCTGCTTCCGTTAAGGGCTGTTTCGGAAGGACCAGCACCAAATACTGGTCCAACCAAGCATTGAGCTGAGCTCGCGCTGCGGCAGACACTGGCTTGGACACGTCCAAGCCAGTCACCCGTCCAACAAATCCCGGCCCGATCTCAACGCACTGCATTATTTGAAGTCGGCAGGCGTTGGAATGAACTTCTCCATCTTGGCGTCCACACCGTTATCCCGCATTTCCTTCAACCAAATGCGATGAATGTCTTGATGCTGATCTTCGTACTCAATCTGATCACCACCTTCCTTCAGACTCGTGGACACTGCACCCTTCTCACCTGGCTTCAAACCAATCAATGAGCGACGATTCGCCGTCGTAAATGGATACCGCGTCCCGCCAATACCAGTCGCCAGATACCGCGCTGGATGCGTAGAGGTATTAAAGTGCTGATGGAATTGCTGATCTGCAGGTGGGAAGACCACACCATGACGCCAATCCACGCGCGTAAAATCGGCATCTCCGTCATACCAGAGCAATGAATAGCCGTGCCCTGTCACACACATCACATGGAACCCTGGTCCATGACGATGACCCTTTTTGTAAGTACCGACCGGCATCTCTGAGATGTGTGCATGCATCACGCCATCTGCCAACACGAACATAATGTTGGTACCACCAGCGCCACGATCCCCCCAGCTCTTTAATTCGATTTCGGCCAAATCAGGGACAAAGTTCGTCTCCCACATATGATTGCCTTGCCGAATCTCATGGAAATCACCGTCGCCGGTAAAATATCCATCCTTCCCTGCCCGCGCGGAAAAGTCATAGGGATTGCCAAAGATGAAGTCAGGGCGGTGGAACAAATTCATCACCGTCGGACAATTTGTGGTGCTGACCAATAAGGCACGCTCTTGGCCGCTGCCATTGAAATGGCGATATTTTGCGTTTAAGGGAATCGCAAACAGACTGCGAGGACCCCACTCAAACATGTGCTTCTGACCGTTCGCCAGCTCGACCTGTGTCGACCCATGTCCTTCGAGGACATACAACACTTCTTCGAACAAGTGCTGCTGTGGCGATGTGGACTTACCTGGGGCCAGTTCAAACAAGAACATATTTGAAAAATCACCCCGTCCCTTCAGGTGCACTGCGGCCCCTTTACAACCGAACCGCGCCCAATCAGTGACAGGCACTGCAAACAGATCGACAGCGATGTCTTCGACGACAGGAACCCCTTCTTGATTTACCCAATCCAAATACGGGTCGATCCCGTAACGGGCTTCTCCAATGGCCATCTCATTTCTCCTTTATTTCAACGTTCAGTCCGACTGAACCGCATCGAACACAAGACTTTTGATCACCAACGGAATCACCCCGGGTGGTGTAATCATTTGTCCCACATCCACAAAATCGAGATCCTGCAACGCCACGCCATCAAGTGAAATCACCTGAGACCCTGCGCCCAGCTCTCGGACTAAAATTTGGCCAATCAATCGGCCAACATCCCCATCAATCACAATGACCAAGGGCGCGGTCCGCGCGGGCACGCAGAATGCGCGATAGATCCCTTCACAGACCGCTCTTAACCGACTGTATTCGGGATCGCCCTGCCACTCGAACGCGAGAGCCATCGTTGCCTGTCGGTTTACCTCGCGAAGACGACAAGCTGTCTCAATCGCCTCTTGCACACTCGGCGCGTCAACAGCGTCTGGTAACCGTAATCCAGGGAATACCACAGGGACGTTGCGAAGTGGCAACATCGATTGGTTCTCGGCATGCGTGGTTTTTCCACTCACCTGTACCGTGAACTGTGATGCCCCAATCACCGTCGCCCGGATTCCATGGGGTAATGCATCAAGCTGCAACGGGATCTTCCCGTCATCAATCAACCCACGGACCGCACGGCCGAGATCGAGCGCAATATCGCCAAGCGCACGCGTCTCACGCCCATACACATACTCAGACACCCCCCCAGAAAAGGTGATCCGCTCTGGAGTGACCGGCCATGACAACGCTTCAGTCAACTGCAATCGCTGGGTTAATGGATCATCGAGTTGGCGGGTGATGACTCGATGCAACACGTCAGCAAGCCGCGTCGCAATCTGTTCTCTGACCGCCTGATCGCGAAGACGTTCTGGATCGATCATGACCCCCAAGTCCGCGGCAGTCTCTTGCGCAGCCTCATCCATTCGAGACCAGACGCCCGCCTCATCCTGGGCGATCAGACGACCACCAACCGCATAGGCCGCCACCTCAAGAATCCGCCCCTCGTGGATCAAAGCGAGCTTGGTCGTGCCCCCGCCAATGTCGACATGCAACACCGGACCACCTGCTTTTGATGCGGCCACAGCCCCCGACCCATGCGCGGCCAGCACGCATTCCAATCTGTGCCCGGCCGTGGCACACACAAACTTTCCGGCTTCGGCAGCAAACAGCTCATCGATCGCTTGGGCGTTCGTCCGCTTAATGGCCTCCCCGGTCAAAATGACAGCACCACTGTCTACGTCTTCTGCATGCAACCCTGCCTCGTGGTACGCCGTCCGAATAAACTGACCCAGTGCAGTCGCGTCGATCGTTCCATCCGATAAAAATGGCGTAAATAAAATGGGCGATTGCCACAAGATTTCGCGACTGACGACTTCATAGCGCGCAGACAGTGATTGCGTCCGGCGTTGCAGATGCACTTTGGCAAAAATCAAATGTGAGGTGGAGGAGCCAATGTCAATACCGACGGTCACAAGCGTGATGTGTTCTTGCGCCCAAATCGAATCCGCAACCTGCTGTCGCGACTCGACTGAGGGATGATGATGATGTCCTTCATGCAATTGAAGCACCGATCCTCCTTGTTAAGTGCATTCTCGGCATGGCCTGCCGCGAAGTCGCGTGCCGAACCTAAGCACTTAGATAGCTAACCATTTAGTCAAAAAATTTTTGAATTGTAGAGGGCTACCCTGAGGTAGCCCCCCAATACGGATTAGCGAATCGCGTCGATTGCGCGATCGATCACCGCTTGTGGCGTGTCATAAGACTCCGCAACCAAGGCCGCAACTTCATCACCAGACAATGGAGACAGCTCGAGGTCCATCTTCTTCGCTTCAGCAATGAACGCGGGATCATTCACAGTCGCAACAAAGGCATCCTGTAACGCTTTTGCACGATCAGCAGGAATGTCTGGTGGTGCAACGTAAGGACGACCCAACGCTTGACGTGCAAAGATCAAGTTGAGCATCTGACGCTCCTCTTTGCTCTTGGCGAGGTCCATGACCAGTGGCACATCTGGGAGTTCAGGGTGCTTCGATCCAGACATTTGCATCAACAGCACTAACTCGCCGCTTGCGAGCAGGTCAGCTTTGGTCCCTTTAACGGAAGACCAAGACCAGCCACAACGACCGCCAAGCTCACCCGCTTCCATTGCTTTCACGATGTCAGAGCCACCACCGTACGGTCCAATCACCTTGAACTTAGTACCAAGTACCGCGTTCATGAGTTTTGGAAACTGTTCTGTATCAGAACCAGAGCCGTTCCCACCGACAGTCAGCTCCTGAGTCTTCAACTGCTCCCAGTTGGTGATCCCATTACGCTTCATCGTGGCGCAAACAGACACTTCGTTATTTGCAGACCCAACCCAGTTGAACTTGTTCGCGCGGAACTTGGCCTTGTCGTTCCCCAATACAGGCTCAAACGGAGCCCCACGAGAAATCGCACCAAAGACAGTCCCATCCTTCGGAGCACCTTCCCAAAGCCAATTGGTCAGCTTGACGGAACCTGCGCCAGGCATATTCTTGGGCACAACATCTGGATTACCGGGAATATGTTTCCCGATGTGACGTGCCAGCAAACGCGCATAGGTGTCGTAGCCACCGCCTGGATCATAACCAATATACAGTTCGACCGTTTTACCCTTGTAAAAATCTGCAACTGAGCCATGCCCGCCCGCGACAACAGTTCCTGCTGCCAAGACGGAGGCACACACTGTTGCAATCACTTTATTCAGTGTTTTCATGTTATTCGCCTCTTTTATTTCCACTTACTTCAGTAAGAACTGTGATTTATACACTCAAGTTCAACCGTACTCACTCTTTGGGGTATGCCTCCTTTCTCATTTACATGGTGGGGATCGCCTGAAGGACAGGGAACCACGTTCCCAACACTGTTTCAGGCCACGAAATATGGAATCCTTGATCAAATACAAAATAAATTAAGCACATGATGACGACCGCATATCCAGCGATCATTCGCCATGACTCCTGCGCTTGGACACGCATGTAAAAGACCACAAAGCACAGAGCCGCCACCAAAATCCCGGCCACAGACCATACCAAGACAAAGGCCACCAACCAAGATAAGAATTGCAGCGCACGGACATTCACCATGGCGCGTGTCAACTCACCCATGTCTGCCACAAGATCCAAGATCGCCCCTTGCTTTCCATCGGAATGTCGACGTGTGAAGGCGGCCCACAGCAAGCTAATCACTACCAACGCGAGCGTCAGCCCCGCAATGATCTGAGGCGCACCTTGCGCTTCTTCATCCCAGCTTAAGCTCCGCCAAATCATCCAGACTAAGACCAAAATAAATGCAAACGAAAACCCATCGGCCTTCATGAACACTGGGGCACCGAACCGAGGCATTGTGATCGCTTCACGCTTCACAAAAATCTTTGAGAGGATCGGCTGAGTCAGGCTCAACGCAGCAGCGATCAGCATCACGGCGCAAACTGGGCGGAAAATCCAGCCCCACTCATACAATTGGTACGAGATACGCATGTAATCTTCAATAATACCGCCCAGCACAAACCCAAGGATCAACGGCGGACGTGGCCACCGCATGTGCTTCATGATCCAACCAACGGTCCCGAAGATCAGCAGAACAAGTAAGTCACCCCAGTCGGCAGATGCCTGATACGCGCCCACCATCATGATGCAAATGACACCCGGGATCACCAGCGTGTACCGCAAGGTTGCAATCTTGGCGAACTGACCACTGAACGCAAAACAAAGTCCAGCGCCGAGAATGTTGGCAAGTGCAATTGACCACACCATCGAGTACGTCACCTCGATATTCGTCGTCACCATTGCCTTACCAGGCACAAGCCCATGGATCATAAATCCGCCGAGCAACAATGCCATCGAGGCCGATCCCGGCACGCCGAACGCAATTGTCGGAACGAGCGATCCGCCCTCTTTCGCATTATTGGCACTCTCTGGCGCGATCACACCACGAACATCGCCCTTTCCAAAGGTTTCAGAGGCGCCTTTGCAGGACTTGGCTGCATACCCATAGGCAAACCAATCCACGACCGCAGAGCCCAACCCGGGAATAGCACCAATCATGGCCCCTAAGGACCCACATTTTGCAACTAACCACCAGTTTTCTAACACGTCGCGCAAACCAACTGCCATACCCTCGCGAAGGTCATATTTGTTGGTCTGACTGATTGCCATCCGCTTAATTGCGATGTCTGCCAACTCAGGTAATGCAAATAAACCCAAGGCGACAGGCAACAGGGGCAAATCGTCATATAAATACAAGCTGTCGAAGGTCCACCGCTGCTGGCCACTGGTAGGGTCTCCGCCTACCATCGCGAGCAAGACGCCGAATCCAGCCATGGCCAAGCCACGAAGCGGCATTGATCCTGACAATGCTGACACCATCGACAAACCGAAAATTGAAAATGCTAATAACTCCGGAGAGTTGATGTTCAACATGATCGGACGCAGGACGGGGATGGTCAGCCCAAGCAACAACGCACCCCAGAGCCCACCAAATAACGAGGCAGCATAGGCAGCACTCAGGGCCCGCCCTGCCTCGCCGTTCTTGGCCATACTGTGGCCGTCAATCACCGTCGCTTGCGACGCTGAGGTCCCCGGCACACCAAACAACACAGCCGGAATGGTGTCACTGGTGGAGGTCACCGCACCTAAGCCCAGCATAAATGCGAAGGCAGAATAGGCATCGAGGCTAAATGTAAACGGGAGCAAAAGTGCCAAGCCAGCCACACCGCCAATACCCGGCATGATTCCAATGGCCAAACCCAACACTGTACCCAAACCCAAGTACATCAAGCGTTCGGGCTCAAGCATCACCCCAAGCGCATTAACTGCGACTTCTAATAGAGAAAGTTCCATTTCGCCCCATCATTATGGTTATCGAGTTACCCCGGTTATTAACGCACAAACCGTAGACATTTCGCGGGACAGTCTCAAGCGACCAGCCAAAGCCGTTCAGTTTGACGTAGAGTAAAATTCACTTCCCCAGTCCTCTTGCGATTTCTATTGGGTCACTTGGCGCGGGAGGCAACCCGCGTGCGCGTTTGAACGCTTTAATCGCTTCCCGCACCTGTGCAGCGACAGGTGCTTGCACCTGATGCTGTTGCGCCTCGTCCAGCACAATCGCCATATCCTTTTCAGCCCAAAGGGCCGGACGCTCATCGGCGCGGGTTCGAAGCGCCCAGTTATCGCCACTGCTCAGCATCAAGACCCGACGCAGTTGCTCCCGATCCAGACCTTCAGCCTCGCCCAAATCAAGACCCTCGACAGACGCGGTCAGACACGCCCAGAGCAAATAGTTATTGATCATTTTTGCGACCTGACCCGATCCGATGGGTCCCATCCATTCGGATTCTGACGCGACACAGGCGATGACTGGTGCAATCACATCGCAGGCAGCACGGTCGCCGCCGAGAAACATGAGTAACTGACCCTCTCTGGCCGCCTGTTCACCACGGGCGATCGGCCCATCCAGCAGAATCTCTGCTAGGGCCTTGCTGAACGCGGGACGGAGTGTCGAGGCTAAGATCACGGTACGTGGCGCGCTTGGCGCTGCAAGCAGACCCTCCGAGGCACAAAACACGTCTTCAACTTGCGATTCAGTGCCGACCAGAACAAAGACCACGTCAGCCTGTTGAATCACCACTGACGGGGTCGGACACCAGCCGATTCCATGAGTCTCGCACAAGGCCGCCCGAGAGTGGTCACGATCTGTTCCACACACCGGGAAAGCCGTCGCAATCCGGTGAGCCATGGGGAGCCCCATGCGGCCTAACCCAATAAATCCAACGCGCATTCACACCACCTGAGCTGTTATTGTCCAACGCCTGAATTGACGCCAAGAACACAAAATGATTGGATCTTGGCCCGCTTTAAGGTGAGACAACATGAAACAACCACATTGGATTGCAAATCAAGCCCAATTTTCTGAAACCGAGTTTCAGGTCTGTAATCCTGCGGACACCCGGGACGTGGTCGGAATCATCACACTCGGCGACGCGGCGCTCGTGGATCAGGCCGTGCAATCCGCAAAACGAGCGCAACCTGCCTGGGCAGCAGCGTCACTTGAGACACGGATTGCTGCGTTACTCACCTTCGCCGATCACTTGCCTGCAGAAACCGAAACCCTCACCGCGCTGCTGATGCGTGAGCAAGGCATGCTTCGGAGCGTTGTATCGCGTGAAGTTCAAGAAGCCGTGAAGCAAGTACGAGAACTGTGCAGGGTTGCGCCCGCTGAACTTGAGTCACTCACGCTCGAGGCGTCTGATGGTCAGGCGCGGGTAGTTAAAATCCCCTATGGCATCGTCGGCGCGATTGTTCCCTGGAATGCCCCGATCTCGCTGGCGACCGCAAAATTAATCCCAGCGCTACTGGCGGGAAATGCCATGATCATGAAGCCGGCGCCACGCGCACCGCTTGGTATCAGCCGATTTATCGAACTTGTGATGCGGTGCGTTCCTGCTGGGTTAATTCACTTAATTCATGGGACAGAAGCGGTTGGTCAAGCGCTCGTGACTCACCCAGAGATTCGAAAGATCGCGTTTACTGGGAGTACAGCGGTTGGACGAGCGGTCATGCGCGCCGCCTCAGACACTTTAAAATCGGTCCAATGCGAGCTTGGTGGAAACGATGCCGCCGTGGTTCTTCCAGGCACTGACATGACGCCGCATGTGGATGCGCTTGCGACCTCCGCATTTAGACGCTCTGGACAGTTCTGCTATGCCACAAAGCGCATTTACGTGCACAGAGCGGATGCTGACCAGCTTATCTCTCAGCTCAAAACCTGGATGGCAGCGCAGTGGGTTGGTCCACCCAGCGATCCCCAGGCAACCATTGGCCCAGTGATCGACCGCGCACAGCAAGCGCGACTAACCCAACTCATTGAGGATACAAAGGCAAGCGGCGTGACGATTGAGGCCTACGGTCACTGGTGTGATTCGGCAGAGCAGGAGTACGGATGTTATGTCCGCCCCCATCTCGCCACAGACATCCCAGGCGACCACCCCTTAGTGCTCGAGGAGCAATTTGGCCCCCTCTTGCCGGTCGTGGTGTACGACGATCTTGAGCGCGTTTTCGATGAAGTTAACCGAACAGAGTACGGGCTCAGTGGTTCGCTCTGGGGCGATGACCTAAGCACATTGCAACGCCTGGCGACGCGCATCGAGGCAGCACGGGTATTCCTAAACTCGCCACGTCCACTCGGGTCCATCAGCGATCAAATGCCCGCTGGCGGCTTGAAACAAAGTGGACTGGGCTGGGAAAAATCCGTCTATGGGATTCGGGAGTATTACCAGTACCAGTCCATCAACTGGTGTGCTTAGTTTCGAATATCCTGAAGCCACCACTCGGTTGGAATGTCTCGGCCACGCCCAGTGGCGATGGCTTGCTCATACAAGTAGCCGGCAAGCGGATGGAACTGATTGCCCTGTAAGTTGCCCCGCTCTGAGTACGTGATATCGGTAGACGTCCGCGCAAGCGCGCCCCCAAGCATGATGTCAGAGAGCCGGACTAGGCGATCAGGCATCATTTCGCCATGCGCACGCGTCGTGTGCTCATCAGTCACATACCCAGGCGGCGTCGCCCGAAACGTCAGATATTCATCATCGAATAAATGCTCAGACCAGCCAACCGGTGACGGCGTATTCCCAAAGCGCAGATAGCGTGTCACACGCGCCTGGACCTCAGGCGGAATCCCGCCACCCCCACCGATATTGACCACATGCTGTCCCGGCTCAAGATAGTCTGGCCGAATCACTGGCCGGCGCGCATCTGTCACGCCCATAATGATGTCAACGCCTGCAACGGCCTGCTCTGGCGTCTCCACTGGCACAATCTCAAGCCCTAACTCATCGCTCATCTCGTCCGCGAAACGATGGCGGTTGGCAACGGTGGGACTAAACACTTTGACATGACGAATCGGGCGCACGTGCTGCACGGCTCGCAGATGATCCCGCGCCATTCCTCCTGATCCCAGCAACCCGATCGTCTCTGAATTCTCGCGACTGGCGTACTTGATCCCAATCGCACTGTCTGCCGCGACGCGCATGTGCTGAATCGCCCCATCATTAATCAGGGCGAGGGGTTCACCATTCTCGGTCGAAAACACCAAAATAAATCCGCAGAAAGTCCCCGGCTCAACACAATACTTCTCTTGCGTCGCTCCTTGAGGCCCCTGTTCGTAATAAATGATGTCGGACTTGCAGCGGATCGCAAAGTACCCGCCCTGCATGCCCCCTTCCATGGTGCCCCAGCGATAGAGCTTGCCCGGGGTGGTGGTCGGGATTTCGATATCAACCCGCGGCCGGCACACTGCCCGCCCCTCGAAAAATGCACGATAGGTGTCTTCCAAACAGGTCAACACCGTCTTCATATCAATGAGCGATAACACATCGGCGTTGTTGATTATTTTCATACGGCCCTCCGTTGTCTCCCTGAATTATGGGCAGGAATAGAGGGTCAGAGTCAGACCAATTTATCGGCAGGGCCAAATAGGGTGGGTTGATCCACCTAAACAGCCTAGTGCACGCCGATGTCGAGCCCAATATCCAACGTCGGAGCCGCCATCGTCAGCTGAGATGAGGAAATATAATCCACCCCGCTTTCTGCCACGGCGCCCACGGTCTCTAACCGAATTCCGCCAGACGCCTCGAGTTTTGCACGCCCTGCGGTCAGACGAACCGCTTCTGCCAGGCGTTCGGGAGTGAAGTTATCCAACAACACGCAATCCGCGCCCGCTGATAACGCCTCTTCAAGCTGCGTGAGCGTGTCCACTTCAATCTCAATCGCAAGCAAGTGACCCGCGAACGCCTTCGCGCGCTCAATCGCACCGGTGATCGAGCCGCTGACTGCGATGTGATTGTCTTTGATCAACATCGCATCATCGAGCCCAAACCGATGATTCCAAGCCCCACCGCAACGCACCGCATATTTTTGGGATGACCGCAGGCCTGGGAGCGTCTTTCGGGTACAACACATGCGTGCATGCGTGTGCTCAATCCGACGCACAAACTCAGACGTCAAGCTTGCGATCCCTGACAGATGACACATGAAATTCAAGGCGGTCCGTTCAGCCGATAAGATCGCCCGCGCCCGCCCAGACACCTCTGCGATCAGCATCCCCGCTTCGACACGCTGACCATCGTGTACATGGGCTGTAAACGTGAGACTGGCGTCTGTTAAGGCAAATGCCAGCCGTG
>RFUY01000006.1 GCA_009922705.1 Gammaproteobacteria bacterium | reverse complement strand
GATCTTAAAGGGCAACGGTGGCATCGCATCGACACTCGTGACGCGATGATCGAACGCCAAAGACCCGGCATAAATGTTTCCGGTATCCCCTTCTGCACAGGACACTGTAACAGCGGTCCCGGACGTCAAGACATCGGTTGCGTCACCACAACCGACCACCGCAGGAATGCCAAGTTCACGGGCAATAATGGCTGCATGACAGGTCCGCCCCCCACGATTCGTCACGATTGCGGACGCACGCTTCATCACCGGTTCCCAATCCGGATCGGTCATGTCTGTCACCAGGACATCACCTGGCTGAACTTCATCCATGCGGGAAATATCTTTCACTAATCGAACGGGACCTTGGCCGATCTTCTGACCAATGGCGCGACCCTGTACCAGAATTTCAGATTTCTCTTTCAGGACAAACCGTTCCATCTGCCGGCCATCTTGCTGGCTTTGCACCGTCTCAGGCCGTGCTTGGACGATGTATAACTGTCCATCGTCCCCATCACGTGCCCATTCAATATCCATTGGACGACCGTAGTGCGCCTCAATAGTCATGGCCTGACGAGCTAACGATTCGACCTCAGCATCTGTGATGCAGAAGCGCTTACGCTCGGCCAGATCAACATCCACCGTTTGCACGGAACGTCCAGGTTTCGATGAATCGGCATACACCATCTTGATGAGTTTTGACCCGCGGGTTCGACGCAAAATGGCTGGCCGATTCGCGGCCAACGTGGGTTTATGCACATAAAACTCATCGGGGTTGACCGCACCCTGGACGACGGTTTCGCCAAGACCATAGGCGGCCGTGACGAACACCACATCACGGAATCCACTTTCGGTATCCATCGTGAACATCACCCCTGCCGCGCCGGTTTCAGACCGAACCATGCGCTGAATCCCAGCCGACAGGGCAACCAATTCGTGGGCGAACCCTTGGTGGACGCGATACGAAATCGCACGATCATTGAACAAGGACGCAAACACTTCTTTGACGGCATGCCGGACGTTCTCGAGCCCAGAAATATTCAGGAATGTTTCCTGCTGCCCTGCAAACGACGCATCCGGAAGGTCCTCCGCAGTGGCTGAGGAACGCACTGCCACCTTCATCTCCGCATTGGTCGCCGTCATTTGAGCCCAGGCACTCGCCAGTGCCTCTTCGAATGCAGGCTGGAAAGGAGTCTCAACAATCCACTGCCGAATCTCTGCACCAGTCTTCGCCAAGGCCACCACATCCTCAACATCCAATGCCGCCAATGCCGCATTAATTCGATCCGCCAGCCCTTCATGCGCCAGAAACTCACGATAGGCGTGCGCAGTCGTGGCAAAGCCGTTTGGTACGCTCACGCCTGCACCGGCCAAATTAGAGATCATTTCTCCCAATGAGGCATTTTTTCCACCCACACGCTCCACATCTGACATGCCAAGCTGATCAAACCAAAGGATGTAGTTGTCCAACAGGAATCCCCTTCCGTCTTGTGTCTTCCATGCCCGTATCGCAGACTGCAGGGGAACCCAACACAGCGACTCTAGGGCGGCGTTTAAATTAAGCCGCATATTATACGGGAAAATGGATCAAAGTATGGCCTCAGACATTCGTCCGGTGTTCTTTATTTCCGATGGAACCGGCCTCACCGCCGAAGGCCTCGGACAAGCATTACTCAGTCAATTCCGCAGCATGCAATTTGAGAAGATTACCCTTCCTTACATAGATACGGTTGAGAAGGCAAAGAAGGCCGTCGAAGAAATCAACCAAGCCGGACAAACCTTTGGGCATCAACCGATTGTGTTCGACACCATTGTCAATCAGGACGTGCGTGATGTGCTGGCCAATGCAGATGGATTCTTGGTAGATATTTTTCAGACCTTTCTGAAACCACTCGAGCGCGCGCTGGGGCAAAGCTCATCCTATTCGGTGGGTGTGAGCCACTCCGTCGCACCCGATGGGCACTATAGTCGTCGTATCGATGCCGTTAATTTTGCACTCGACAATGACGATGGCGCGAGGATTCGGTATTACGATCAGGCAGATCTCGTGTTAATCGGGGTCTCACGCTCAGGAAAAACCCCGACCAGTCTGTATCTCGCGATGCAATATGGCTTGAAGATCGCGAACTATCCCATCACCGAGGATGACCTAGGTGAAGATGCCCTTCCCGACTCTTTGCGAAAACACAAACACAAGTTGTTCGGCTTAACCATTGACCCAGAGCGCCTTCAAGCAATTCGCGAAATGCGTCGCCCCGAGTCGCGGTATGCCTCGCTACGGCAATGTCAGTATGAAGTGAATGAAGTAGAAGCCCTGTATCGTCGCCATGCGATTCCCTTTATCAGTACGACCGACCGGTCTGTTGAGGAGATCAGCGCTCGAATTCTTGCCATGACTGGAAAGCGAAAGCCGCTCAGATAGGCTGTCAAAAAACCCTAATCGCGCGCTCGACCAAACCAGTGTTGTATCGCGTGTGCTACCTGCCGGGGCTTTTGGTACGGGAGTGCATGGTCGACGCCGGCGATCACGTCCACCGACCAATCGGCTGATATTGCTGCCATTTGACGCGCGAACGCGTGTGACTCTGGCCGACTCTTCCCACCAAGAACGCAGCAGGTGGGTGGTGCTGCAGCGATGAGCTCCTCTCGATCCAGCGACCAAGCTGCCTCATTGACCGCTTTCAACGCATACGCGAATCCCAAGGGCCGAGCCGCAAGACGCTGCACTGTCATTCGCTCGACCCTTGGATGCCGAGATCTGAAGGGTGCGACCAGGTCTAAAAAGGCCGTCACCGCAGTGCTTGGCTCATCAGCTGTCACCAACTGATCGGCAACCTCGGCGTACTGTGCGCGCAATTCGCGTAACACAGTGATCGAGGCACGCTCTAAAAGCGCAGATTCAATCAATACCAGCCGTCGTGCTCGCCGGCCACGCTGCTGCAGTAGTAAGGCCACCAGGCCACCAAAACTGTACCCCACCAAATCATAGGTCTCGACCGAGTGGTCCAGAAGCCAATGCGCAACATCATCAGCCACTTGGGTCGCCGTGAAGGGTGTCTCCTGATAGTCGAGCGGGTGTGAGCGCCCCATGCCTCGCAAATCGGGACAATACACATCGCGATACCCCGAAAGCGTCGGTGCCATCGCCTCCCAAGTCAGTTCAGCAGCGACACCTGCGCCATGCAATAACACAAGAGTGCCAGTGCCTGAGGGGTCATGCCAATGATGCATGACGTGGTGATAGCCGTCCGACTCCCGCGTCAGCTGTTGCCTTAGATAGGTCCCAAGCATGGTCGCCGTCACAGATCTGGAATCTCAATCCCTCGAAAGATCTGCTCAACCTCTTGGCGACCCTGACTCCGCAAAAACTGACCAATCACGTCACGCGAGAGGTGCGGGGCAAACAACTGGATGAATCGGTACATATAACCCCGCAAGAAGGTCCCGCGACGGAATGCAATCGACGTCACACTCGGTTCAAACAAATGACTTGCGGGCAGCGAGACGAGGTCTGGGTCAGTCACCGGATCGTGCGCCATATCTGCCACAATACCGACACCAAGCCCCAATCGCACATAGGTCTTAATGACGTCTGCATCAGCGGCCGTAAACACCACTCTCGGAATCAACCCTTCACGCTCAAAGGCATCATCCAGCTTGGAGCGACCGGTAAATCCGAACACGTAGGTGACAATCGGAAATTCCGCCAAGTCCCGCAATGCCACGGGGCTCTGCAGCTGTGTTAACGGATGATCCTTCGGCACAATAATCGCCCGGTTCCAGCGATAACAGGGCATTAACAGCAAGTTGGAGAAGTGCTCCAAGCCCTCCGTTGCAATCGCAAAGTCGACTTCACCATTCGCCGCCATTTCGGCGATCTGCGCAGGGGTGCCTTGCTGCATTTGCAACGCCACTTCCGGATAATCGTGCATGAACTGGTGAATGATTGGAGGTAACACATACCGCGCCTGCGTGTGGGTGGTGGCAATCGAGAAGACGCCCTTGGTCTCATCTGAAAATTCTTGAGAGATGTGCTTGATGGCATCGACCTTCTGCAAGATCTCATTTGCGACGCGCAACACCTCCTCGCCCGCAGGGGTCACCGAGACCAAGTGCTTTCCATTGCGCGCGAACACTTCAACCCCAAGCTCATCTTCGAGCAGACGAATCTGTTTGGAAATCCCGGGTTGCGAGGTAAATAGACTCTGCGCGGTCGCCGACACGTTCAAGTCGTGATTGGCGACCTCACAGATGTAACGCAGTTGTTGCAGCTTCATTTACACTAATCTTGACGTAACTCAATGTGGAACGATGACACAGTCGTTATAACCGAACTATCATAACTCACTCATTTATAATAACCAGCCAATAGATTTGCACCTGTCCTACGACCTATGTGCAAACCAAAAAGACAACAGAAAACGCACTACTGCACGTTATTACCAATTAAACTATCGTTATTGGATTTAGTGATAAGGGAAGATACAGGATGTCACAGGTCTCTGCGCACCCCGCCTACGACTATCGCACTGTGCGACAGTTCGCGATCATGTCGGTAGTTTGGGGAATTGTCGGTATGACGGTTGGCCTGCTCATTGCGGCACAGCTCGTTTGGCCGGATTTCTTGGCATCGCAATACTCGCACTTCGGACGCCTCAGACCGCTGCATACCAATGCCGTGATCTTCGCCTTTGGCGGCTGCGCACTCTTTGCAACCAGCTACTACTGTGTGCAACGGACGTGTCAGACGGCGCTCGCATTCCCAGCACTTGCTCGCTTTACATTCTGGGGATGGCAATTAGTGATCGTTGCAGCGGCCATCACCCTACCCCTCGGATTTACGACAACCAAAGAGTATGCCGAGCTGGAATGGCCAATTGATTTGTTGATCGCCGCCGTCTGGGTGTCCTATGCAATCGTTTTTCTCGGGACAATCGCACAGCGAAAGACGAGTCATATCTACGTTGCCAACTGGTTCTTTGCCGCCTTCATCCTTGTGATCGCGGTCCTGCATATCGTCAACAGTGCCTTCTTACCCGTCAGCCTATTCAAGAGTTATTCCATCTACTCTGGGGCCATGGATGCAATGATTCAGTGGTGGTATGGACACAATGCGGTCGGCTTCTTTTTAACGGCTGGATTCCTCGGCATGATGTATTACTTCGTCCCGAAACAAGCTGGCCGACCTGTCTATAGCTACCGGTTATCAATCGTCCATTTCTGGGCACTGATCGCGACCTACATGTGGGCTGGGGCGCACCACCTGCACTACTCGGCGTTGCCAGACTGGGCGCAGTCCGTCGGGATGGTCATGTCGCTTATTCTCTTGGCTCCCAGCTGGGGCGGTATGATTAACGGCGTGATGACGCTATCGGGCGCGTGGCATAAGTTACGGACAGATCCAATCTTGCGCTTCCTGGTGGTCTCCCTGTCGTTCTATGGGATGTCGACCTTCGAAGGCCCGATGATGTCGATTAAGACGGTAAACGCGCTCTCTCACAACACTGACTGGACGATCGGACATGTCCACTCAGGTGCTCTGGGCTGGGTTGCCATGGTGTCCATTGGCTCTCTGTATCACTTGCTACCGAAAGTACTGGGGCTGGTGCAAATGGCATCGGTTCGCTTGATCAATCTGCATTTCTGGTTAGCGACCATCGGGACTGTACTGTACATCGCCTCCATGTGGGTGAACGGCATCATGCAAGGCCTGATGTGGCGCGCCGTGAATCCTGACGGCACGCTCACCTACAGCTTTGTTGATTCAGTCGCGGCGAGCTATCCAGGCTGGATTGTTCGCGTGATCGGTGGTGCTTTCTTCGTCATCGGCATGTTGATCATGGCCTATAACTGTTGGCTGACTGTGCAGCAGGCAAAGCAAGCGGACTCGATCCGCGATCTGAGTTCACCTGAGCCACAGACTGTCTAAGGAGCGGACATGAAAGCACATGACTATATCGAACGACGCGTCGGTGTCCTCTCTGTTCTAATTTTATTGGTGATCAGTTTTGGCGGACTGGCGGAAATCGTTCCGTTATTCCATATGCAAAAAACCACGACTCCAGTCGAGGGAATGACCCCGTGGACGGCCTTGGAACTCGAAGGACGTGATATCTACATTCGTGAAGGCTGCCATGTGTGCCATACGCAAATGGTGCGACCATTCCGTGCCGAAACCGAGCGCTACGGCCACTACTCCGTCGCTGGAGAGAGCGTCTGGGAACGGCCATTTCTCTGGGGCTCGAAGCGTACAGGCCCAGACCTTGCCCGACTGGCCGGGAAGTACTCGGATGACTGGCACAGGGTGCACCTGTACAACCCGCGTGATGTCGTCCCAGAATCAAACATGCCTGCCTTTCCTTGGCTGTTCCAGCAAACCTTGGACGGACGCGACACTGCTCGCAAAATGCAGTTGATGCAGTCGATGGGGGTCCCCTATACCGACGAGCAAATTGCATCTGCGCGGCAAGACGTGCGCGGTCGGACCGAAATCGATGCCCTTGTGGCCTACCTGCAAGGATTGGGCCGTGTGATGCAGGATCGCTAGATGAGCTACTACGATTTTCTAGGCATGTTATCGGTCGCGCTGTTGGTGATTTCCCTAGCCATTGGTTGGTGGGCGTTTCACCCTCGTAACAAGGCACGATTTGACGCTGCGGCACAGTTGCCCTTTGCCGACGAGGCACCCCGCACACAGGAGAGACACACGGATGTTTAGTCAAGACTTACCCAGCTTTTGGAGTGCATGGGTCGCCGTCATCACACTCGGAGTCATCTTCGGGTGCTTGTGGTTAATCTATGTCGTGCGTCGCTCGGAGCCCTATAAAGAAGAAACTGAACACACCATGGGACACGAGTTCGACGGGATTGCGGAATATGACAACCCGCTCCCCCGTTGGTGGTACATGAAGTTCCTGCTGACCATTGTGTTTGGCTTGGGATATCTCGCGCTCTATCCAGGGCTGGGCAACTTTCAGGGGCTGCTTGGATGGACGAGCACAGGGCAGTATGAAACCGAAATCGCAACGGCCGAGCAACAGTACGCACCCATCTTTGCCGCGTTTCGAGATCAATCGGTGGATGAACTCATTGCAGATCCATCTGCAATGGAGGTTGCTGGGCGTTTATTCTCCAATAATTGCGCGGTCTGCCACGGGTCAGCAGGACAAGGCGCCTATGGCTTTCCGAACCTGACAGATGCCGATTGGTTATATGGCGGCTCCGCAGAGAAAATTAGCGAAACTTTACATAATGGCCGCCTTGCAAATATGCCTGCTTGGCTGACCATCCTTGGCGATCAAGGAATTGAAGAAACTGCGCACTACGTTGTGAGCTTATCGGGTCGAGCCCACGATCAAACGCTTGCGACAGCCGGTCAAGTGCACTATGCAACCTACTGTGCAGCCTGTCACATGCCTGACGGAACCGGAAATCAACTCCTTGGCGCACCCAATTTGACCGATGACGTTTGGTTGTACAAAGCGCCAAATCTCACCATCCATGAATCCGTCAAACTGACACTGCGAAATGGTCGCCAGGGTGTCATGCCCAGTCAGGCTCGACTGGGTGACGACAAGATTCACTTACTGACCGCGTACGTACGCAGACTAGCGGAGTCTGGATCGGCGCAATGAGCGAACGGATCCCAACCGTTCAAGCGACTGACGCGGCGGAGACCGACCGCCGCACGACTCCCGTGTCACTCGCAACAACCGGGATTTATACACGTGGAATTTCTGGGGTTTTTCAATCGATCCGTTTGTATAGTGGCATCGTGCTGCTTGGGTTGTATTTCCTCTTGCCGTGGCTGATGTGGGGAGACCGACAACTCGTCTGGTTTGATCTACCGAACCGACAATTCCATGTATTCGCCATGACCTTTTGGCCTGAAGATCTCATGCTGCTGTCTTGGCTTCTCATCATTTGTGCCTTCGGCCTGTTCCTTGTCACGGTCTTTGGAGGACGGATTTGGTGTGGCTACACCTGTCCGCAAACGGTGTGGACACAGATTTTCATGTGGATAGAACGCCAGACGGAGGGAGAGCGGAATGCACGCATCAAGCTCGATAAATCTCCCGTTTCGGGCACGAAATTGCGGAAAAAATCGATCAAACACTTGTTATGGCTCGGTATTGCCTGGGCGACCGGCTTTACCTTTGTCGCCTATTTCATACCCGCCCGTACGCTTGTCATCGATCATTGGACAGGCCAGGCAAGTCTTGCAGCCTATGCCTGGATCGGTTTGTTTACAGCAGCCACCTATCTCAATGCGGGCTGGATGCGCGAGAAAGTCTGCATCCATATGTGCCCGTATGCCCGCTTTCAGTCAGTGATGTTTGATAAAGACACCTTAATCGTGGCATACGATGCGGTGCGTGGAGAGCCCAGAGGGAGCCGTAAGCGGATCGGTGGGAAAACAGACAGCCACGGAGACTGTATCGACTGCGGACTCTGCGTCCAAGTATGTCCAACTGGAATCGACATCCGCGACGGCCTTCAATACGAATGCATTCAATGTGCCTTGTGCATCGATGCCTGTAACGGCGTGATGGAGAAGATGGGCTACGCACGCGGCTTGGTTCGCTATGCCTCGGAACACACGCTTGCTGGTGGAAAGACGCAGTGGTTACGGCCCCGCCTTCTCGGATATGGGATTGCATTTGTGGTCATGGTCGTTGCCTTTGGCTATGCCCTCACTCATATCGCGCCCCTTGAAATCAGTGTGACCCGTGATCGTGGCGCATTATTTACGGAAACAAAATCTGGGGACATCGCCAACACCTACAGTTTGCACGTCTTTAATAAGACCGCATTCGATGCACATTACGAGATTGAACTCGAAAATCGCCCCGGGGCACGACTTGTCGGTCCAAGCTTTCTCGAGCTTCCTGCCGGTCAAAGCAAAACCGTTGTCTACCAGGTACAACTGCCCTTGTCCGCGATTGTCAGTCCACGCTTACCCGTGACTTTTCTCGTGGAAGCAGCCCAAAATGCGAGCATCAACGCACGGGTCGACACCACCTTTCTTGGACCGGATAGACGTTAATGGAAAAATCGCTCCCCTGGTACCGCGAGCCATGGCCTTGGCTACTCCTGATCCCAATTATTGCCTCCATGATTGTGGGCTTCAGTATGTTGGGGGTCGCAATCCGAACCAGTGATGGTCTTGTCAGTGATGACTACTACCGCCAAGGCGTTCTGTATAACGAGGTCAAAACACGGGATACAGCAGCTCAGCGATTAGGGATCGTCGCAGATTTAATGATTGATGACCTCACCGGTGATGTGGTGGTCCAAATCGACTTCGGCAACGCAACGCCAGTGGATCGTCTCACCGGTGCACTTCGACATCCCACGGTTGCCCGTGGCGATGTCGAATTTGAGCTGATCGCCCTTCGCGACGGGTATTTTCAAGCCTCAATTGCCACGCTGGCGCCCGGCGCTCGGATTGTGCAACTGATGCCGCCCGATGAAAGTTGGCGAATCACCTCCCGTGTCGGTCTTCCGCTCGCGGGGGTGACGCGACTTGCCCCCTGACCCAGTAGCCTGTTTTCATTGTGGTGAGGCATGTCTCGATGAGACCCACCACCGGACGGTCGAGAATCGCGGTGTGTCGCTGTGTTGCCACGGCTGTGCGGCTGCCCTGGACTGGATTCAGGCACAAGGCCTAGACCGGTTCTACGCGTATCGCGACCGCCCCACCGCAAAACCAGAGGAACGTGCCGACTGGTCACTCTTTGACGATCCTGGTTTTATCCAAGCCTATACCTTCCCGCTTCCCGAGGGCGTTGTTGAGCTCGAACTGTCGATTCCACAAATCCGCTGTGCTGCCTGCACCTGGTTACTGGAACGGATTTTGGCGGCGACTGAAGGCGTGATAGCCAGCCATGCGCACCTTGCGAGACAAACACTGACCCTGCGCTATCGGCCAGACACCCTAAAGTTGGCGCCACTACTCGCCCAGCTCGATGGGCTTGGCTATTCAGCCACCGTACTGACCGACGAAAAAGCACGCCACGATCGTCGCCAAGCCCGCCGCCAACTGCTCAAGCGGATTGGGGTCGCCGGTCTCGGGAGTATGCAGGTGATGATGTTTGCCACTGCGCTTTATGTCGGCGATACCAAGTTTATCGAGGAAGGCCAACGCCAATTCTTACGCTGGGTCTCGCTTTTAGTCTCGATCCCAGTGCTCTTTTATTCCGCGGCCCCGTTCTTCCAGGGGGCCTTTCGGGATCTTAGACATCGCACCCTCGGCATGGATGTCCCCGTCGCCCTAGCGCTCGGGCTTGCATGGTGCGCTTCAGTGATTGCGACGCTCCTAAACTCAGGGGAGGTGTACTTTGACTCAGTCGCGATGTTCACCCTGTTTTTGCTGACTGGTCGCGCCATTGAATTACACGCCCGACATCGCGTGATCGATACCCCAGTCGAAGCGCGTCCGATGCCACTCACTCTGGCTGTACGGGGATCGACTGGGATCTATCGACAAACGCCTGTCCATCAAATCAAGCCTGGTGATCACATTCAACTGGCCAGTGGACAGCAAACCCCTGTCGATTTTCGGCTCAATACCGCACAGGCTGTGCTCGACACTCAGGCATTGACGGGAGAGTTCACCCCGGTCGAGCGAGTCGAGGGTGACGAAATCCTTGCGGGTTCGGTCAATGGACCCACGCCCGTTCAGGGCATCGTGATTCGGATCGGACAGCAGGCCTTTCTCGGGCGACTCAATCATCTTGTACGCCAGGCTGAATCCGTGAAACCCCCGGAAACTCGATGGATTGAACCGGTGCTCCGCGTGTTTATTGCAACAGTCTTGGGATTGTCTGGTTTGACCGCCCTCCTGTGGTGGCCCACTGATCCCGAACGGGCGTTTAGCTATGCCTTATCTGTGCTCGTTGTCACCTGTCCCTGTGCACTGGCGCTCGCGATCCCGACCGCATGGACCGCAAGTATTCATGCGCTCCGTAAGCAAGGCATCTTGCTACTCAACCCAACACATCTGCGCGCCTTTGCAACCGCAAAGACATGGTTTTTTGACAAGACAGGGACGCTGACTGAAGGTCGATTTGAGAGACTCACAACACACACCGTGCCGACTGCTGGGTATCAGACCGAAGTGCTGTTGTCTGTCGTGAGCGGGCTGGAGCTGAGCTCGGCACATCCAATCGCCGAGGCGTTCACCGATATCGCGCCCGCCATCATCACAGACCCGACATCACACCCCGGCTTGGGCGTCTCCGGAGTCTGGGAGGGACATCAAGTCCGCGTGGAGAGCGCTCGCCCCGACGAATGGCTCAGCGACTATCCAGATGCGCTCCAGATTTGTTTGCGAATCGATGGTCAAATGTCGCTTGTGGTGGCACTGGACGACCGACTTCGTAGCGACGCGAAGGCGGCGCTCGCTCGACTCAAGGGGCACGGTATTGAGACCCGCCTGATCAGTGGAGATCGCATCGCTCGAGTGAAGACCGTCGCCGCAGCAGTCGGGATCATAGGTGCCGAAGGTGAGCTTACCCCTGAAAGAAAGCTCAACCGTCTTTCCAAAACGCCAGGGCCTCGCGTCATGGTCGGTGATGGATTAAACGACAGTCCTGTCTTGGCCGCAGCCGAGGGAAGCATTACCTTTACCCATGCGGCTGATCTCACCCGCTATCACGCCGGCGCCGTGTTATTGAATCCACGTCTTGAGGCTCTGAATCAACTCCGAGAGCAGTCCATCCAGACACGCGCAGTGATTCGGCAAAGCATGACTTGGGTCTTCATCTATAATGGCATTGCAGTGCCGTTTGCTATGGCCGGGATGGTGCCCCCTTGGCTTGCGGCAATCGGAATGTCACTCTCGAGTTTGGGCGTACTCTTAAATGCGATGAGGTTGAGTCGATGAGTGTCATTTATGCGCTGATTCCGCTCTCAATCATGCTGCTTGCACTGGCCATTTGGGCCTTTCGCTGGGCCGTCAAATCAAAACAGTTCGATGACCTCGATCGTTCCGCACGCGACATCTTGTTCGACGACGACGAGGACTTACACCAACGTGCGATTCTCGCCGATCGCGGCCGATCCAAATCCACCACAGAGTCGTCTTCTGATGCTCAGTAGCCTCTGCACAGATCCAGTGGGTGCTGGCGCTGCAGTCTTGATTGGACTGTTTGGGTCTGCGCATTGTCTGGTGATGTGTGGTGGGATTACCGCTGCATTCAGCCTAAATCTTCCCGAAGGGCAGCGTCAGGGCTGGCCATTTTGGCAACGTATTGGCGCCGCAAGTCTCGGCCGCGTCACCACCTATCTGCTTCTCGGTATCGCTTTTGGCGCTCTCGGTGGATGGCTCAGCACAACGCACAGTCTGATGACGCTGGTCTTACGGCTAATCGCCGGGGTTGTGTTGATCTTGATGGGACTGTGGGTCAGCCAACTGTGGCGTGGCGTCACCTGGCTCGAATCTGCGGGCTATCGGCTCATCTCCCCTTGGATACATCGTGTGCAGTCAAAACTTCGTCCGACAACCCTCGGTCGCGCGTTTCGGTATGGACTCACTTGGGGACTACTCCCCTGCGGATTGGTGTACTCGGCATTATTGTGGAGCGCCTCGACAGCCCATGCAGGGCAAGCAGGGCTTCAAATGGCATTGTTTGGACTGGGTACGCTGCCAGCATTGCTGGGCGCGGGCTATCTTGCCTCTCATCTTGTGTTACAGATTAAGGCTGCACAACTCCACCGAATCAGCGGTAGTTTACTGATGCTCTATGGTGTCTGGACACTCGTACCCGTGCTCGCGATGAGCTGAGTCTGAGGCTGTACGGCGCTCAGATCACTCCAGGGATTAAGGTCCCCCTCACCCAGATCCGAATCCAGGCGTTGCGGATCGAGTGGGTGCGCTCGACGGAAGGCAAGCAGCGCCTCTGGTGAAGGGCTCTCGAATGCGTGTAACGAGCGATCCAATAAATGGCTTGGGACCGCGTCTTGAAGCCCACGGAACAAGTTATCAACGCGGCCCGGGAACTGTCGCTGCCACTGCGCCAACATGGCCTTGATCTCGGCACGTTTTAGATTTGGCTGAGAACCGCACAGGTTACAGGGAATAATCGGAAATTGGCGTTCTTCGGCATACGCCTGAAGATCTTCCTCGCGGCAGTAAGCCAATGGACGAATCACCACATGGCGCTGATCATCAGAGACCAACTTGGGTGGCATGGTTTTGAGTTTTGAGCCAAAAAACAGATTGAGGAACAACGTCTCAAGAATGTCGTCACGATGATGGCCCAATGCGATTTTGGTCACATCATGCGCTTCCGCAAAACCGTACAACGTGCCGCGACGCAACCGGCTACACAGGCTGCACGTGGTCTTTCCCTCAGGAACCAGGCGCTTCACGGTGCTGTAGGTATCACGCTCGATGACATAAAACGGAATCTCAGGGTAGCGAGTTCGCATAAACGTCGGCAGGACATCTTCCGGGAATCCTGGCTGTTTTTGGTCGAGATTCACAGCAATCAAATGGAAGGTGATCGGCGCCGACTGCCGCAGCGCGTGCAGGACGTCGAGCAGTGCATAGCTGTCCTTGCCACCTGACAAGCACACCATCACCGTATCGCCCTCTTCAATCATCTGATAATCAGCGATTGCTTCACCCACTAAGCGGCGTAATCGTTGCTGCCGTTTACCGCGGCGAAACGCTTGATTGTCATGGGATCGAGTCATCGGGAAGTTGTCAATTTCACATAAGCCATGGCGACCGTGATTGCGTCGCCGATCGCAGTATGCCGGCCAAAGACCGGCAAGTTCAACTCCGCTAAGATCTCATCAAAGCCGAGGTGCGGGACCGCATCGGGCTGACGTTTCACAATCTGGCGCCGATACACATCTGCGAGATCAATCTGTCGGTTCGGTAATCGAAAGCCATAGTTAGCCTCAATCGCCCGATTTAAGAACTTCACATCAAACGCCAGGTTATACCCCAGCAATGGACGGTTTTCGATAAAGGCCAGCAGTTGGCCCAAGGCCGTCTCGAGTGACTGCGCGGCCGCCAAATCAATTTTTCGGATCCGATGAATCCGAATTGACTCCGCCGATAGGTGCGCCCCATGGTCAATCATCACGTGTAATTGGCTGCCGGTGAGTACGGAACGTCCTTTCACGATCACGGCCCCAATCGAGACCAGTGCATCCGTTTTTGGATCCAGTCCAGAGGTCTCGCAATCGAGCGAGACAACCTCATCGCCTCGGTAAGGCATGAAGAGCTCACGATACGGCGAATTGCGATGTTTAAACCGACCTGCCAGTCGCGCTAATTGAGCCAAGGGCATGCACTAACCTCGAATATGTAGCTCAAGCGCTAACCACTCTTTGAACTCTTTGATGACATGTAAGGCCTCACGTAACAAGTCTCGATCGAGGCGATCCAATTCGCGCACATTAATCCGATTATGGGTCACCGCCGCCCCGTCTTCGCTGCGCGCCTCAGCCAACTGGGCCAACTGCGTCTCCAACCGTAACTGCATGAAAAGCGAGAGTGCGCTTTCAAGGTTTCGGCCAAGTCGTTCGTGAATGACCCCTTGTTCAACCAAGGCCTCAATCCGTCGGTATGTATTCGTCTCCATCACTCGATACTTCAGAGACAGTGATCGCACCCCATGGACCAAGGGGAATATCCCCCCTTTTTTGATGTCTAGCCCAGCCGAATCCTGCCGGACATTTCCAAACAACGTCAGTGGGACTGCAAAACTCATCACCGGCTGTGCAAAGTGCGCAAGAAAGATATCGTTGCCCCGCAAATGCTGTTGCATCCAGTGAGACAGGGTTGAGAACAACGCCTTGTTGCCTGCGACAAAATGACCATCGAGGGTGATTGCCATCTTCATTTGCGTCTCTTCTGTCATGTCTGTCCGCCAGAGACCCATGACGGCTTGCCAGTCGCTGATCGTTCTCGCCCATTCTGGGTTACTGACCATAATGTCGCCGGGGCAACGCGGAAATCCGATCGCAATCAAATCCTCCGTAAACTGCGTCAATACTCGCTGCTTTTCAGCATCCGGCCAATGGAAATCATCGGCAATGATCAACGCATTATCCTGGTCTGTTTTGACGATCTGCTCCCACCGGCCTTCCGAGCCAAGGACTGTCAGTGCGGTATTCGCAAGCACCTCATCCGGCATCGTAATTTCGTATAACTTTGCGACCAGACGACCATTTAATGCGGCGAGCAACTCCATCATGAAACGGATCTTGACGCCCTTTGCCGCCAGATTACGGATCAGCGCATTGAGTGCCTGAGAGGTTTTTTTCAGCTCATCTACCGTTTGCGCTTTCTCAATCTGCACACCCATCAAGTGGGTCTGTCCCGTTAAATAGCTCAAAATATCTGTGAGTTCAGAGACTCCGCATACGGTGCCCTGGTCCATCACCACAACACGTTTGATGTGCAAGCGCGTCATTTTGATCAACGCGCTGAAGAGAAAATCATGCGCATCGACAGTAACCAACTGGCGAGTGGCGATGGCACCCACCGGCGTCGTTACTGCCTCACCTCGCAAAGCGAGGGCATTCAGCAAATCCGTCCCAGTCACTAATCCGAACGCACCGGGCGTCTCAGGAAAATCGACCAAGGCGGAATCAATGTGCTGTTCACGCATCGCCACCACGACATCCCGAAGCCCACAGTCAGCGGAGACAATCAATGGTGGGCGCATCACGCTGTCCTTCACCCGGGTTAAACTGAAATCGTCACCCGAAAATCCACCCGGCATTCGACTTTTCTGCTTGGCCATGGTGGCCAAGCCTTTATGGAAAAAATGGCGGAACGCCGGGTTTTCTCGGACAAGATCTAGAAACACGGGGGCCGGCAGTACATGGCAGAGGGTTTCTTCAAAGGCGACATACTGGTCTTTCGCCTGGCCCTTCAGAATCGCGAGTGACCCAAACAGATCGCCTTCGGAATATTGTGCGACGCGGCGGGCATCCAAATCCCCCTCGATCGACTCGTCATACTCCTCGACTTGACCCTTGATAATAATGAACAGCCCCTTCGGCTCGCTTCCAGCCGCGATAATGGACTGCCCAGCATCAAAGTACTCGATGGATAAGCTGGTTTGAATCCTTAAGAGCTGAGTATCCGTCAGTAAATCAAAGGGTGGGAGCGTGGTATTGAGTGTCTCTTGCATCGTCTCCTCCAGAGCTGCCCTATCGTGCCATGAAAAAGGGCGCCAACTGGCGCCCTTTTTCGTTAAGTCCTGATCAAGATCAGGAGGTCATTAGTGGGCAACAGCGTCGCCAGCTCCACGTGGGATCCGGATGCTTTCCACCATGTCTTGGATTTCCTGTGGCGGAGCCGCAGTCGCACGAGACACGAAGTACGCCACTACAAAGTGGATGACCATGGCCACCGTGCCGATCCCTGTCGCTTCAATCGAGAAGATCTTGTAGGTTCCAGAAGAATCGACAAACACGTTCAACACGATATAGACGAAGGTCAAGGTCAAACCAACGGCCATCCCGGCAATCGCGCCTTCCTTGTTCATCCGCTTATCAAAGATACCGTTGATAATAACCGGGAAGAACGAGGCTGCCGCCAGACCGAATGCAAACGCAACGACCTGAGCAACGAAGCCTGGTGGATTGATCCCCAGATAGCCTGCGACCAAAATGGCGAATGCGGCAGCAATCCGTGCGGCCATCAATTCTTGCCCTTCTGACAACTTAGACTTACCTGTCGCTTCATCCTTATAAATCACGCGACCCAACAGGTCATGTGAAATCGAGGACGAAATCACCAGCAACAAGCCGGCCGCTGTTGACAATGCTGCCGCCAAACCACCTGCAGCAATCAACGCAATCACCCAGTTCGGCAGTGCCGCGATTTCTGGGTTTGCCAACACGATAATGTCGCGGTCAACGACCACTTCGTTACCGACGGCTTGCCCAGCAGGTGTTGCCACTGCTTCGTTGGAAATCAACCGCTCTCCGGACGCACCACGCTCTCCGGTGTAAGCAGCCTTACCCTTGAAAGCGCCGCCGTTCGCGATTTGGATCTTGCCATCGCCGTTCTTGTCCAACCAAGCGATCAAGCCTGAGTTTTCCCAGGTTGCAAACCACTGGCCGCGGCAAGGCATCCGCGCAGTATCCTGACCAGCACGCTGTGCCGCCTGAATATTCGCAAGATCTTCCGATGTACACTCACGTGTCCACGCAGCGTAATCGTTGTTTTGCAGATTCTTGATGAGGTTCAAACGTCCAAACGCGCCGACTGCAGGACAGACGGTGTAAAGGATCGAAATGAACAGCAACGCCCACCCGGCAGAAATCCGCGCGTCACGGACACGTGGCACGGTGAAGAACCGCACAATTACGTGTGGAAGACCCGCTGTACCGGCCATCAAGGCAACGGTCAGAAGGAAGGTATCCCAAACCCCAGCACGACCTTCAGTGTAAGGAATGGCGAAGCCAAGATCCTTAAACGACTGATCAAGTGCGTGCAGCACATACGTGCCTGCCGGAATTTCCCGAACGCCATTATCAAAGGCAAATTCAATGGTGCCACCAAAACCCATTTGTGGGAGGAAGTCACCGGTGATTTGCAATGATAAGAAGATCGCTGGGATCGTATACGCCACAATCAAGACGCAATACTGAGCGACCTGTGTGTAGGTAATCCCCTTCATGCCACCCAAGACGGCGTACACGAAGACAACCGCCATCCCGAGCACCACGCCTGTGTCGATGTCGACCTGCAAGAACCGTGAAAACACAATTCCCACACCGCGCATCTGTCCAGCAACATAGGTAAACGAAATGAAGATGACACAAATCACCGCAACGGTACGTGCGACGTCAGAGTAGTAACGGTCACCCACGAAATCGGGCACTGTAAACTTCCCAAACTTCCGCAAGTATGGTGCAAGCAACATCGCCAGCAATACATACCCACCGGTCCAACCCATCAAGTAGGCAGTCCCATCACGGCCAAGCAGCGACACAATCCCCGCCAAGGAAATAAACGAGGCTGCAGACATCCAGTCAGCCGCTGTCGCCATCCCATTCATCACAGGGTTGACACCGCCACCAGCAATGTAAAAGTCAGAGGTGGAGGCAGCTTTCGCCCAAATTGCAATCCCGATGTACAGTGCGAATGACGCACCGACAAACAGGTAAATCAGAGTTTGTAGTTCCATGATTTTTTGTCCTTATTCGTGCACGTCGTATTTTTCATCGATCGTGTTCATGCGTTTTGCATAGACAAAAATCAGGATCAAAAAGACATACATTGACCCCTGCTGTGCAAACCAGAACCCCAACTTAAAACCGCCAATGGCGATCGTATCCAAGAGATCCACAAATAGGACCCCACAGCCATAGGAGACAATGAACCAGACCACCAATAGTTGCATGATGGTGCGGATGTTCTCTTGCCAATAGGCCCGAGCTTGTTGCTCATCCATAGTGCTTCTCCACCCTCGTTATCGTTAAAAAAAGGAAGCACGGTAAAGGTATCACCTGTTGATCGCCCAAAAATCTAAACATTGGTCGTATTATGTGCGGGTTCACGGCCTGCGAATGTTCGCCGTATTGAAGGAGCTGACGTGTCAACACCGTGGGAACTAGCAATCCTGTCACTGGGCTACCTGGGCGTTCTTTTCATCATTGCCTGGCATGGGGATCGTGACACCTCATCCTTTGGTGGTGCACGCTCAAGCGATTGGGTCTACCCACTGTCCATTGGTGTCTATGCAACCAGTTGGACCTACTACGGGGCGGTGGGCTCGGCAGCCGCCTCAGGATGGGCCTTTGCACCCATTTACCTTGGGCCAATCGCGGTATTTTTGTTTGGCTGGCCAGTGATCCTGAAATTCGCGGCGGTGGTGCGCACGCACCACATCGGCTCGCTAGCGGACTTCATGTCGGCACGCTACGGGCGATCCCATGCGCTTGCCGTGCTCACCACACTCATTGCCTTGTTTGGCACCATTCCATACATCGCATTACAACTTAAAGCAGTCGGTCAAACCTTCAATATTATGTCAGGTGCTCCCGCAACCATTGCGCCAGAGCCGCTTGATACCGCGTTGTTTGCTGCGTTGTTATTGACATTATTCGCCATTCTTTTTGGAACACGTCTCCCAGGGCAACGTCGTGACCATCATCGTGGCATGATGATTGCGATCGCTGTTGAGAGCCTGGTGAAGCTAGCGGCCTTTGTATTGGTCGGTCTGTTTTGCGTGTTTGAACTCTTTGATGGCTTCCATGCTCTGTTTGAACAGGCTCGGGCAGCCCCGCAAGTCGCCAATGTGTTTAACACAGACTTCAGCCAAGCGGGCCTTTTGACACAATTTGTCTTAGCGGCACTCGCCATCATTTGTTTGCCGAGACAATTTCACGTGACCTTCGTCGAGGCACCGGATGCCCGCTCACAAAGTATTGCACGATGGGTTTTTCCACTGTATCTGTTGGGTTTTACGCTATTTGTGATCCCGATCGCTGCAGCAGGTTTACTGAAATTCGGGACACTCGCACCGGCGGATGCCTTTGTGCTGCTGCTACCCATGGCCTTCAACAATGATCCCTTGGCGGCCTTGGCCTTCCTCGGAGGGCTCTCCGCAGCCGCTGGCATGATTCTCGTGTCCACCTTGGCGTTGGCGATCATGCTTGCGAACGAGATTGTCCTTCCACTGATCTTTCGGGCGTCTCCAGACCAATTCCGTGAGCGCCCAGATTTAGCCTGGATTCTCGTCTCGATTCGACGGGCGTGCATTGTCGCCGTGATGGCCTTGGCTTGGCTCTATTATCAAAATGCAACCAGTGAACGCACCCTGGCGGCCATTGGACTCGTGGCCTTTGCCGCGGCAGCGCAGTTCGCGCCAGCACTGTTAGGGGGATTGTACTGGCGAAGTGGGAACCGCAATGGAGCCCTAGCGAGCCTGCTCGTTGGACTCGTGCTGTGGCTACTCACACTCGTGATTCCGGAGTTAGACGCCAATATTTCTTGGGTCAAAACAAGTGCAGCGGCACTGGGTGTGGATACGCTGAGTTTTGGCGTAGGCCTGTCGTTGGGCTTGAACCTACTCACCTACATTGGCGTGTCGCTGATCACCACCTCGCGTCTGATCGATCGGATCCAGGCGGCCGCCTTTGTGGATGCACAGTTTCGGTCGCGTGGCGGCTCTAGCCGGTTCTTAAAACAACACATCACCGTCGCCGATCTCATTGCGCTCGCCGGTCGCTATCTCGGGACCGAGCGCGTCCAAGGCTTAGTCGATACCTACAAGGTGGAGCGCGCAGTCCCGACCCTATCGCCTCGACATCAAGCGCCCGCAGAGCTCGTTGAAGCCATTGAAAATACCTTGGCGCAGGAAATCGGCCACTCTTCTGCACGGCTCGTGATTCGGTCAGCCAGCCAACGGCAGCGCATCCATGTCGGTGAGTTAGTCAGTCTCGTCGACGAGGCCTCACAGCTCGCACAGTCTAACCAAGACCTGTTACGGCGATCGATCGAGCATCTCTCGCAAGGGATCAGCGTGGTCAATCAGAACCAATTACTGGTGGCATGGAACCGTCGATATCAGGAAATCTTCAACTTCCCAGATGACCTCCTCACGGTCGGCCGTCCGATCGGCGATCTGTATCGCCACAACGTGAAAAGTGGCCTGATCGGGCATTACACCACCGATGAGCAAATCGAAACCGCGGTGCAACGTCGGCTTGACTTTTTAAACCGCGGCACCCCCTATCGCCGTGAGGTGACGCTTTCCACGGGAGTCACCTTAGAAATCATCGGACAGCCCACCCCAAACGGTGGCTTCGTCACCTCGTTTTCTGATGTGACGAACTATAAGCAGACCGAGCAAGCGCTGCGGGAATCTGAACAAGCGATTCGGGTGTACACCGACAACCTCCCAGCGATGATCGCGTATCTCGACCGACATTTACGGATCCAATTCATTAACAAAGCGTTTGAACGCACGATGCGTGTGTGGCGCGAACAAGTCATCGGAAAGCCAAACCGTGAAATCTTCTCAGAGGCCGAGTTCAACGCGCGGGAGCCCTACCTAAAACGCGCCCTTGAGGGCCGCAGACAGCGTTTCGAGGTGTCTGTCGATCGCGTTGGGGAGCACCGAGAATACGAAGCACTCTATGTCCCACATCGGGATGAGTCAGGGAAGGTACAAGGGATCTTTGTGCTCTACCAAGATGTCACCGAACGAAATGTGGCAACGCGTGCACTCGAAGAAGCCAACGAGACTCTCGAAGCGCGTGTCATCGAACGGACCCTTGCGCTTCAGGAAGTCAACAGCCAACTTGCCGATGAGAATAGACGTCGCGCCGCGACAGAAATCGCACTGTCTGATGCAAAGCGCATTGCGGAGCAGGCCAACGTCTCGAAGACACGATTCCTGGCTGCGGCCAGCCATGACCTGTTACAGCCGTTAAACGCCGCTCGCCTGTTCTGTACGTCGCTGTCTGAGCGCGCAGAAACCGCAGAAATCAGGGAACTGACGCATCACCTTGAGGGCGCACTCGGCTCAGCAGAGAACCTGATCTCAACCCTTCTCGAAATTTCAAAACTGGATGCAGGGGCGTTCAAGAAAGAGGAGATTGTCTTTGACTTACAAGAGCTGATTGGTCAACTCAATGAAGAGTTCCGAGTCATCGCCGAAGACCGACAGATCGGCTTCTCCACCCGAATGGAGTCCTGCGTTGTCCACACCGACCCCAAGCTACTCAGGCGTGTGTTACAAAACTTTATTTCCAACGCCCTCCGTTATACCAATCGCGGTGGACGGGTGTTAGTCGCAATGCGCACCCGTGGCCCAATGCTCTCCGTCGGAGTCTGGGACACCGGCATTGGGATTCATGCGGATGACCTGCCCTCAGTCTTTGATGAGTTCAAGCGCTTGTCCGAGGGAGTCCAAACCGATCAAAAAGGGTTGGGGTTGGGTCTTTCAATTTCAAAACGGATTCTTGATTTGCTCCACCTGACGCTCGAAGTACGCTCGACGCCTGGACGTGGCTCGTACTTCGGGATCAGTATTCCAAAAGCCGAGGGTACGCCTGTGCCACTGCATGGCCCTCGCTCGAAGGCGAATGCAGGACTGTCAAAACCGCTACAGGATCGACAGATTCTGGTGATCGATAATGACGCTTCGATTTTACAGGGAATGCAAGCGCTGCTGGGCGGCTGGGGGGCGACGATCCACACGGCGTCGACACTCTCGGATGCCTTGGCGGTCCAATCGACCATCGGGCCTCTCGATGCTGCGCTCGTGGACTATCATCTCGATCACGGAGTTCTTGGTACGGACGTGATTGCTGACCTTGTTGAAAAACAGCCCACATTACTCAGCATTTTAATTACTGCAGACCGCGATGACGAAATGAAACAACGCGCCCGTCAGGTGGGAGCCGCAGTGCTGCATAAGCCACTCAAGCCTGCCGCACTGCGCTCTCTGCTCACAGTTAAGCTTCGGGCGACGCCGCCTCAATCATCGGCTTAAGTTCGCCGGACTGGTACATCTCGAGGACGATGTCACAACCGCCGACCAGCTCACCTTGAACCCACAGCTGCGGGAAGGTTGGCCACTCCGCGTACTTCGGTAATTCGGCGCGAATGTCTGGATGCTCAAGAATGTTCACGAATGCAAACGGCCGGTTGCACGCCATCAGCGCTTGCACAGTCTGTGACGAGAACCCGCACTGAGGCTGATTCGGGGTTCCTTTCATATACAATAACACCGGATTTTCTTCGATTTGGGACTTGATCGTGTCAATTACGCTCATGAAGGTTCTCTATCTCGATTGATGGGGAGTCCAATGCTACACTGCACCGCTTTGCTGGAACATGTGCATGGCAACACAACACTTTCTCACTCTGAACGATTTGGATCAACCGACGCACTTTCAAGTGCTGTCGCGTGCGGCTGCATTAAAAAATGTCCATCAGCAGCGTCGTCCGGTGTTGAGCTTGCCACAGCGTGTATTAGCAATGATTTTTGAAAAATCATCAACTCGGACTCGTGTGAGTTTCGAGGC
Source organism: Gammaproteobacteria bacterium (assembly GCA_009922705.1). Lineage (GTDB taxonomy): Bacteria > Pseudomonadota > Gammaproteobacteria > Pseudomonadales > Litorivicinaceae > HIMB30. Next base: position 9,296 of record RFUY01000006.1, on the reverse strand, counting down.
GGGGATTCATCAGCTCGGTGGGACAGCGATTTTCCTGTCTCCAGCAGACACGCAACTCGGTCGCGGAGAACCGCTCTCAGACACCGCGCGCGTCCTCTCCGAGATGGTCGACGCGGTCATGATTCGGACTGACCGGCACGATAAACTCGAAACCTTCGCGCAGTATTCCAACATCCCCGTGATCAATGGGTTGAGTGACAGTTGTCACCCTTGCCAACTCCTAGCAGACCTCCAAACAATGCTTGAAAAGTTCGGTCAACTCGCAGACTTAAAGGTAGCTTGGATTGGCGACGGCAATAATGTGTGCCAAACCTATTGTGAGGCAGCCGGTCTGTTTGGCTTTGATCTGGTCATTGCCGGACCTTCTGCCTACCAACCTGACCCACACTGGGTTGCGCTCGGACAGGGCCGAGTGCAGTTTTCCACAGACCCCGTCGCCGCGGTTCAAGGTGCGCAGGTGGTCACCACAGATGTCTGGGCGAGCATGGGCCAAGAGGCCGAGATCAGAGAGCGTCGCGCCGCGCTCGCTCCCTTTCAAGTCACTGAATCACTCTTGGAAAAAGCGTCCGATGAGGTCATGTTCCTGCACTGTCTTCCAGCGCATCGTGGTGAGGAAATCAGTGCCACGCTGCTCGATGACCCGCGCACCAAATGGGTCTGGACACAAGCCGGGAACCGCCTGCATGCACAAAAGGCCCTGATGGAGTATTTGATCCTCGGGCAGATTTCAGAGATCGGTTGCAATCTCTGAAAAGACTGTTAATTTATCCAGCATGACCGCAGAGATTCGACTCACCAAGGCGCAAGCACGCGTGCTTGAGATGATCCAAGATGCAATCCGCACGGATGGACGTCCACCCACTCGCGCTGAAATTGCGACTGCCCTAGGGTACCGCTCGGTGAATGCCGCAGAATCCCACTTACGTGCGCTTGAGCGTCGTGGCGCGATTCGATTACACAATGGTGCATCCCGTGGCATTCAATGCCTGGTTGACCTCGACGAGCCCGAGGCACAAGAGATTGGCCTCCCCGTCATCGGTCGTGTCGCTGCCGGCTTGCCCATTGATTCCCAAGCTCACATTGAGCGCATTGTTCCTGTACAGCCACAGTTGTTCGCCACACGACCAGACTATCTGTTAACTGTTCGTGGTGACTCGATGCAAGGGATCGGGATTTTGGATGGTGATTTACTCGCAGTCCTTAAGCGGCGCGATGCAAATACGGGCGACATCGTCGTTGCGCGTGTGGACGGGGAAGTGACCGTCAAGCGATTACGGATTGAGCCAACACGCGTACTGTTGATCGCAGAAAACCCAGCCTACCCCCCAATTGAAGTTCGGGATCCGGAGCAACTGATGATTGAAGGGCTTGCCGTTGGGGTGATTCGCACCCAACTGTCTTAAGCCTCGAGCAGAGTGGACTCTACCGTCTGAATTAATCCGCGCAGAGCATCAACCCACGCTCGATAGTGCGTGTCTCTAGCAGCCAGTAATCCCGGATCAGAAGCCTCAGATCGGTCTGAGCCGATCAGGCCATACGCAGGCGCCGATTTGGCGAGCGGTTTGGGCTGCATCACTCGCTCTAATTCTGACTGCCACAGCGGCCACCATCCACCGTCAGCTAAGGCCTCGCGCGCCAAAAAATCAGCTTCGACAGAGGTGAGCTGCCGCGCACGCAAGGTTGACTGCAAACTACTCAAACCCTGCACTGTCGAAGCGCTGATGCCATGCGACTCGGCAATGGTTTGGCATAGCGCTACTAATGTCGCGCCAATCTGATGAAGAATTGCCTCATCCACCGCATGTCGGTCGAGGCGAGTCTCGACCCGATCCGCCAGCGCCACCAATGCGCCACATTTACTGAGTGACTCACGAAGGCGCGACTGCGCTTGGGCGATTGACATTTAGGGTGTCACCCAACGTCCATTCTGGTAAGTCGCTTTCCAACCGGTCGGCTTCCCATTGGCCTCAGACATCACATAGCTTTCACCCGCTTTCCGACTGAATCGTACTTCAGTCTGGTGACCATCAGGGTCTACCTCGGGCGCCTCGAGCAGGTACCGATATTTTGCTTCAAGTTGTTCCGCCACCGTTTTCAACTCAGCCACCTTCGGCGCTCGGGTCTCTCGATTTTTCGGAAATCCACTCGCGGCCAAAAAGAGTCCCGCAGCCCCATCGCGCAGGACATAGGTGTCTTCGACTTTCACGCAGGCGAGCCAAGGCATGGGAATGGGATCCATTTTTGGAGGGGCCGCTTGGCCATTCTTTAACAACTTACGGGTGTTCTTGCAGTCCGCTTGGGTACAGCCAAAGAACTTACCAAACCGACCGGTTCGCAACTGCATCTCTGACCCGCACTTATCACACTCAAGTGTCGGACCCTCATAGCCCTTGAGCTTATATTGGCCGGCCTCGACCAGATAGCCCGTGCAATCTGGGTTATTCCCACAAATGTGCAGTTTACGGGTGGCGTCCAACAGGTAAGCCTCCATGGCCGTCTCACACAGTGGACACCGTTTTTTCTCGCGTAATGCCTGGGTCTCGGCCTCGTCGCCCTCCGGAACCGCTTCATGACCGGGCAATAAATTAATGGTGGTTTTACACCGCTCTTTGGGCGGCAGTTGATAGCCTGAACATCCCAAAAAGACACCTGTCGTCGCCGTCCGAATCATCATCGATCGGGCGCAACTCGGACAGGGAATGTCGGTCAAGGTCGGCGTATTCGGCCGCATCCCATCATCACTCGCAGCCTGATCTAGATTGGCCTTGAAGTGGGCATAGAATTCATTCAAGAGCTGAATCCAGTCTTTCTGGCCCTCTGCGACCCCATCCAAGGAATCTTCCATCCCTGCGGTGAAGTCATAGCTCAATAGATCACTGAAGTTCTCAACCAGTCGATCGGTGACGATTTCGCCCATCTTAGTTGCAAAAAGTCGACGCCCTTCCATTTCGACATACCCACGTTCTTGAATCGTGGTGATGATCGCAGCATAGGTCGAGGGACGACCGATACCCTGCTTCTCCAACTCTCGCACCAGCGATGCTTCATTGTATCGCGCCGGAGGAGAGGTGAATTTTTGGATGGGATCGAGCGCCTCGAGAGTCAGCACATCGCCTTCTTTTACATTCGGCAATTCCGCCGCATCATCGCCCTTGCCCTGCACCGGAAGCACGGCCTGATAGCCCTGGAATGTGGTGACACGGCCACGCGCCCGGAGTCCATATCCCTCAGCATCCACAAGGATACTGGTAGTGAGATACTCGGCAGGTGTCATTTGGCAGGCCACAAACTGACGCCAGATCAGGTCGTACAAGCGTTGGGCGTCCCGCTCAACGCCAGACAGCGTCGTCGCCTGACGATGAACATTGGTCGGCCGAATCGCCTCATGGGCTTCCTGCGCATTCTCTCGGGAGGCGTAAAAATTAGGGGTCTCCGGTAAAAACCCAGGCGCAAAGGCGCCAGCAATGTAGTCGCGCGCCGCCGCAATCGCATCTTGTGACAAATAGGTCGAGTCCGTTCGCATGTAGGTGATTAGACCTGCCTCATACAACCGCTGCGCAAGAGTCATGGTCTTTTTCACACCAAATCCCAGCCGCTGGCTCGCTGCCTGTTGGAGTGTCGAGGTAATCAACGGGGCTGGGGGACGCGTCTTCCCAGGCTTACTCTCCCGTTCTCGCACCCGATACGCAGCCTGTGTCAAGGTGGCAACAGCCGCCATCGACTGCGCTTCTGTCGTGGGTTTAAATGCGTTGCCCTGATACTCAACCACCTGGAATCGTGCCTCAGCTGCCTGAGACTTCAAATCAGCAAAGAGCTCCCAATACTCCACGGGGATAAAGGCCCGGATCGCACGCTCGCGTTCCACAACCAGGCGAACAGCAACAGACTGCACGCGCCCAGCAGACAGCCCCCGCGCAATCTTGGCCCATAGCAGTGGGGAGACCATGTAACCCACCACACGGTCAAGGAATCGGCGCGCCTGTTGGGCATTGACTCGATCAACGTTGACCTTTGAGGGATTTGAAAAAGCAGCAGTGATGGCAGACTTGGTGATTTCAGAAAAGACCACGCGCCGATATTTCTCCGGATCGCCCCCAATGGTTTCCTGCAGGTGCCAGGCAATCGCCTCTCCCTCACGATCCAAGTCAGTCGCCAGATAAATGGTGTCAGCGTGTGCTGCGAGCTTTTTAAGCTCAGCGACAACCTTCTCCTTCCCCGGCAAAATTTCATAACGGGCATGCCACTGGTGTTCAGGATCAACACCCATTCGACGGATCAACTGAGCGCGTTGCCGCTCTTCTTTCGGCGCAGTGCTTTTGGTCGGCTTTGCGCGGGTCTCTGTACCCCCGCCGGAAGTCGGTAAATCCCGGATATGTCCGACGCTCGATTTCACAACATAGTTCGAGCCGAGGTACTGATTGATCGTTTTCGCTTTGGCAGGCGATTCGACGATCACAAGTGATTTAGCCATAGGGTAATGGGCGTCCCAGATCTAGATGAATCTCAAAGCCTCGCATTTGAAATGCAAAGTCGTTTTTTATGCAAGCACGAATTTATCGCCAGCCGCAACCCAGGCACTCAGTCCGCATCCGCTGAGGCCTGCACCAAGGCCTTAAGGGCCTGGAGGTGCTGATGGATCTCGGATGCCGTCAACCCGGGGATATCCTCATCAATCGTGACAGATAGCCCGGTCTCGCTCACCTGCACACTGCGTATGCTCTCCGGCAGGTCCTGAATCCACGCCCACACTGGCCCCTCGCGCCCAGAAAGACCAATGGTCTGAGGTGTCGGTGTCCAGGTGTCTCGGCCTGGAAATCGCCACAACCGAAACCGTGGGCCGTGACTGATGGTGATGAGTCGATAATTTGAGATCTTTGCCTGCTTCAAACGGTCAGCAGTCCAAGGATCGACAATTTCAGTCGAGATCTTGAGGCCGAGAGACAGTGCATCACTGCGTAACGCGGCTAACCGGCGCTCGCGCGGCGACGGACGCGCCCAAAAAATAGGCCCGGCAATCAACACCATGGCCACGACAATCCAGAGCCACCACACGTACACTATCTCCATGACTGATGCTGAATACTGCGCGCAACTAATCCGCATCCTGCACTCTGCGCTGCCTGAGTTGCAGATCGAGGGTGGACATCCAGAACCGTTTTACCGTGCACCACGGGACGGCAAACCCGGCTGCCTGCAATTTCGATCGGATTACCCGAGAAGTCTACTCCATGAGCTCGCGCATTACTGCTTGGCTGGCGACAAACGACGGACCGAAGACGACTTTGGCTATTGGTATGCGCCTGAGGGACGTTCCATCACCGAACAAGCGGCTTTTGAAGCGGCCGAAGTGCGGCCACAAGCACTTGAGTGGCTGTTCTGCGAGTGTGTGGGCCTGCCCTTCTCGCCCAGTCGTGATGACTTCTCGGGGCGCCCAGATCCTGGCGTCTTCTTAGATCAGATCCGAGACGCCAGAGCGCACTTACAAGCATCGATGCCGCCAACTGCCGCTCGCGTACTCCGCGCGCTCTCTGCATGCGTCTAGCCTGGATTGCGCTACTGCTCGTGCTCGCAGGTTGCAGCGAGCGCCGGGAGACACTGGATGCTGAGGAGTACCTCTCACGGCTCAGCCGCATACTGCAACTCGAGACTCCCGACCTCCCACCACAAACCATTGTGAGGAGCCAACCCAAGCCCCGCGCTCTGAGTGACACACGGATCGCCATCACAGAAGCCCTTAAGCTCGGGCCCTGCGGTTTGGTGCCCCTGATTGCAGAGCGCAACTCATCGCTGGGACGACAAAAAGCGGCGTCCCAACAATTTTTGTACGAGTGGGAACTTAGCGTGGGGCTGGCGGCGTGCGTTGAGCAGACGCCAGAGACGCCCGATTGGCTCCAAGCAGCCCAACTCAATAAGGCCAAAGATCGAGAAACAGCGCTCTGGAATCTGCTCTTTGCGAGCGACACTGCCGATGCCCTGCACTCCAGCCTTGATTCTGGAGACGCCTCTTTAGCTGACGCATGGGAGCGCTATCAAGTGGCATTCGTCGAGGTTCGACGCTTTGCGTTGCTGGGTCTCGACGACAAGACCGGTCCCGAATCGGCGCAAAAATCGGCCTTTGAATCCGCATTGGCCACTCTCGAGTCCACACGTGTCCATGGACAACTGCGCCGTTTAACGCTCGATACCCTCACGCTGCTACACACGGCCAATGAAGTCCAAGCACAGCGCTTGGCGAAGCCAACCCTCTGTCCCCTCGGGACACCAACAGAACAGGGACGCCGACTACAAAGCTTCGTGACAACCTATTTTGCGACGACGGTACAACCACATCTTGCGGACATTCAACGCTATCAACGTGCGCTCGATGCGCTGTGGAACCCGATTGCAAAACCCCTCGAGTTACCCAACACACTGGAGGCTCGACTCGATCAACTCCTCCAACTGCCTGCCGGGACCCACGCCACATACAGCGCCGCCATGTCTACCCATATTCGTCACTGGCAGGATCTGTTGTCCGCCTGTGGGCTCTCCCCGGCACGGGCAACGACAAACTCGTACGATTGATCCAGCTCAGTCTGACTCACTAACGTATGTCCCATAAATCGACACAATGTGGGAATATCCCGACACGTGGATGGATCAGTCGCAATCAATCGTAATTGCTCACCCGGTTGCAGTTTGCGCAGGGCATTACGCGTCAACATCACGGGCTCAGGGCAGCGGAGTCCCGAGGCATCGATGGTGACTGCGACTAATGGATCAAGCGACTTTTGGTCAGTCATGGTTGCTTGCGTCCTTGAATCAGTTCGTAATTTAGAGACAACGATAACTCGATGAGGACACACTATGACACAGCGCATTGCACTCGTCACAGGCGGGACTGGTGGAATTGGGACGGCCATTTGCCGCGAATTGGCAGCCGATGGTTTCCAAGTCATCGCCGGCTACAACTCCGGCGGGAACCACGACAAGGCTCAGGCCTGGGCCGCTGAACAGGCAGAAGCCGGCTATCACATTGACGTGGCCTATGGTGATGTCTCTGACTCAGAGTCCGCGCGGCAATGTGTAGAAGGCATCGTCGCGAAATACGGCAACATTCATGTCCTGGTGAACAACGCCGGGATCACGCGTGACTCCACATTCCGTAAAATGACCCTCGAGCAGTGGGATCAAGTGATGAATGCAAACCTCAGGTCGGTGTTCAACATGACCCGCTTGGTCATCAATGGCATGCTCGAGGAACAATGGGGTCGGGTGGTCAACATCAGCTCCGTGAATGGCCAAAAAGGCCAATTTGGACAGGCCAACTATGCCGCTGCAAAGGCAGGGATGCACGGCTTCACCAAGAGTCTTGCGCAGGAAGTTGCTGGCAAAGGGGTCACGGTCAATACCGTGAGTCCGGGGTATATCATGACCTCGATGGTGGCTGCGATCGGTGAAGAAATCTTGGCCAAAATCGCAAGTTCGATCCCTGTCGGCCGCTTAGGGAACCCTGAAGAAATTGCCTACGCTGTCGGCTTTTTAGCCAGTGAGCGAGCAGGCTTCGTGACCGGCTCTAACCTTGCCATCAATGGTGGCCAGCATATGTTCTAACCAAGATTGGGGAGTACCTCCCCTTTCTTTTTATTGCACTGCACAATACACTGTGCGGCTTGTATCACTTTGCCTCATCCAAATCCGAAGGGAGTCGACTTGTGACTGATCAGAAAGCACCGGAACAACTGTTCGAAACCATGAATGCAGAAAGTAAGCGCCTGATGCAGGGGCTGATGCGTTCTGAAGACACAGCGGCCATTCTAAAAAATCTCACCTCTGTCTGGACCGAACTGGTGATGCAACCCTGGACTAACCCGCAAGCGTGGTTTGAGATGGTGACACAGTATCAACAGACGCAGTTCAAACTTTGGACCGATCTGATGCAGAGCAGTTTCAGTTTCACGCCGCCCAAAGACCGTCGCTTTGACTCCGAGCAGTGGAATAGTCATCCCATCTTCGACTTCATCAAGCAGTCGTATTTGCTGACCTCGGATGTCTTGTCCAAGTCGACCGATGCGATCCCGGTTGAGGGCGCCGACAAGGAGAAATTGAAGTTTTATGCACAGTACTTTATCGATGCGATGAGTCCTGCGAACTTTGCAGCACTGAACCCCGAGGTGTTGCATGAAGCCGTCGAAACGAAGGGACAGAGCCTTGTTGATGGCTTTCAAAATCTGCTCGCAGATCTCGAAAAAGGGCGGATCACCATGACGGATGAGTCAAAGTTTGTCTTGGGTGAAAACATTGCTGTCACCGAGGGTTCTGTCGTCTTTCGAAACCACTTGTTTGAACTGATCCAATACACGCCGACCACTGAACAGGTCCACAAGCGCCCATTGCTGATCGTCCCGCCCTGTATCAATAAGTTTTACATCCTAGATCTGCAACCAGAAAACTCGTTCGTCAAATGGTGTGTGGACCAAGGCAACACGGTGTTCTTGATCTCATGGGCAAACCCAACCCCAGAATATCGAGACATTGGCTGGGACGACTACGTCAACGATGGGATTTTTGAAGCGATCCGCGTCACGAAAGACATCACCGGTGAGAAGAAACTCAACGCAGTCGCCTGGTGTGTGGGTGGCACCATTCTGGGATCAGCGATGGGTGTGATGCAGAAAAAGCGGGATGCCAGTATTGGCTCTGCGACCTTCCTAACGACCTTGTTAGATTTCTCAGACCCAGGCCAACTCGGCATATTCCTGAACAAGGACGAGGTTGAGCTGCGCGCGCAACAGATCCAAAAAGACGGATTCATGTCCGGCAAGAGTTTAGCCTTGGGCTTCAATATGTTGCGCTCAAACGATTTGATCTGGTCGTATGTGGTGAACAACTATTTGAAAGGAAAAACACCGCCGCCCTTTGATATTCTCTATTGGAACTCGGATCCAACGAACCTGCCAGCGACCATGTACAACACCTACATCCGTGAGATGTATGTCGAGAACAACCTGGCGAAGCCCGACGGATTTACCTGCTGCGGCAAGGGGATTGACCTTGGCAAGGTCAAAGTTCCAGCCTATTTCTTCAGCGCAATCGAAGATCACATTGCGCCATGGAAAACCACCTTCATTGGCACGGAGCTCTTGGGTGGCGACACCACTTTCGTTCTCGGAGGCTCTGGACACATTGCGGGCGTGATCAATCCACCGGCAAAAAACAAACGCAATTACTGGACCGATGGCACGCTGGGCTCAACGGCAGACGCATGGCTAGAGTCGGCCACCAACCATCCAGGATCTTGGTGGACCCATTGGCAT
>RFUY01000050.1 GCA_009922705.1 Gammaproteobacteria bacterium | reverse complement strand
GGCACGGCGACTGTCAACGTGTCGAAGAAGGTCAAATTGATGGTTAAGCCCGCATCCAACAGGGCCTGTGCCAGTTGGCCTGTGAAGCGGTGCACGCGTTCTGCGATCGCGATGAGTCCGTCCGGACCGTGGTAGCACCCGTAAAACCCTGCAATGTTGGCGAGAAGGACCTGGGCTGTGCAAATGTTGCTTGTCGCTTTCTCCCGACGAATGTGCTGTTCGCGGGTTTGTAGCGTGAGACGGTAGGCTGGACGGCCCTGTGCATCGATCGATTGGCCGACGAGTCTGCCTGGAATCATTCGCTTCAGGCCATCAGCCACAGCAAAAAATGCAGCATGTGGACCACCGGCGCCCATGGGAACACCAAATCGCTGCGTACTGCCCAAGCAAATATCCGCGCCTAACTGGCCTGGTGGCGTCAGGAGCGTTAAGGCCAGTGGATCTGCAGCAACCACGGTCAACAGACCAGCCGCTTTGGCCGCGGGAAGTAGCGTCTCCAGATCGACAATCGCCCCCGTGTCACCGACATATTGAACAATCAGACCGAAGGCATCCTCGAAGGTTGGTGGATGCGCTGGGTCGAAAGGAATGAGCTCAATGCCCAGAGGCGCTGCACGGGTTTGCAGTACGGCCAGACTTTGTGCGAACAAATTGGTCGCCACATAACAGCGGGTCGATTTTGACTTCGATGCCCGCTGGCAGAGCGTCATGGCCTCCGCGCACGCAGTACCTTCATCAAGCAACGAGGCATTGGCGACCGCAAGTCCTGTCAGTTCGACAATCATCGTCTGATAATTAAAGAGCGCCTCGAGTCGGCCCTGAGAAATCTCGGGTTGATACGGCGTGTAAGCGGTGTACCAGGCTGGATTTTCTAAGACGTTTCGTTGGATCACTGCGGGCGTTAAGGTCCCGTAATAGCCTTGTCCGAGACAGGAGCGTAACACCTGATTGGTTTGTGCGATGGCGTGCAGTTCAGCCAGTGCTTGATCCTCAGACAAGGCGTCCGGCAACTGTAATGGCTGCTGCAAACGGATTGCTGTGGGGACGACCGCATCGATGAGCGCGTCCAGAGTCTCGACGCCCAAAGTGTCGAACATGACCGGATAGTCGTCGGGTGTCATGCCGATGTGTCGATCGCGGAAAGTGCGTTGCTGGCTCACAGTGTATCCTCTGTCGATTACGCGTCTTGGATGAAGCGCTGGTATTCCGCTTCGTCGAGAAGGTCGTCAAGGTCTCCGAGCTCTGCGAGGCGCATTTGGAAAAACCAGCCTTCGCCTTCCGGGTCTGAATTCACGAGCTCTGGCTGGGTTGTCAATGCATCGTTTGCACCGACAATCACGCCACTGACTGGGGCGTAGATATCGCTTGCCGCTTTTACGGACTCGACGACGGCCACTTCGTCACCCGCATCGCAGGCGGTATCTGGCTCAGGGAGTTCTACAAACACCACATCGCCGAGCTGCTCCTGCGCGAAATGGGTGATGCCGATCGTTGCGATCTCGCCATCCAGGCGGATCCATTCGTGTTCTTTTGTGTATTTCACTGTCATGTGTTGTTCCTTACTCACAAGGTGCGTCGATAGCGTGGGGGAAAGAATACTGCGCTGGTGACCCGACAGGGTAATGAACGTCCTCGAACGTGCGCAATGATAGGTGTTTCGGCCTGCTGATGCGCTGCATCCACATAGCCCATGGCGACCGGTCCAGCAACACTCGGACCAAATCCACCAGAGGTGATTTGACCAATGGGTTCTCCTGAGAGGCTGACTAACAGGGTGTCATCACGCAATGGCGTCTTGCCATCATCGGGCCGGATGCCGACCCGCTTCCGGGTCGCGCCTTGTGCGATCTGCGCCTGGATGACCTCTGCACCGAGAAAACCGCCCTCGATACGCCGCCGAGCCTGGATGGACCACAGAAGATCGGCTTCTACCGGCGTTGTGTCGGTCGTGATGTCATGCCCATAGAGACAAAGCCCTGCCTCAAGGCGGAGTGAGTTGCGCGCCCCTAATCCCACCCATGTCGTGGCGTTAAGTGCCGTTAAGACCTCGGCGAAGTCCATCGCGAGAGCCGCCGGCAGTGAGACCTCGAAGCCATCTTCACCGGTGTAACCGCAACAAGAGACTAAAATCTCGGTGCCGCGCCACTGGCATGTGCGCGCTGTCATGAAGGGTAGCGCTGCTGATTCTGGAATCACGGTGGCGAGTGCGTCGCGCGCACTGGGCCCTTGGATGGCGATTAATGCCTGTTCGGGGAGTGGTTGCAGCGAGAGGCTATCCGGTAACTGTGCTTGCAAATGCGCGAAATCCGCATGCTTGCATGCACCGTTGACCACCAAAAACCACGCGTCATCTGAGCATTTGGTGAGCATCAGATCGTCTAAAATTCCGCCATTTTCCAACGTCAGTTGGGAATATCGGATTTGACCCGTTTGCATCTCGCGCAGTGCGGCCGGGACAACGCGCTCGAGTGCCTCAGTGGCCTGTGGACCTCGGACCCAAAGTTGTCCCATGTGAGAGACATCAAACAGACCAGCTTGCGCGCGTGTGTGCAGATGTTCGCCCTTGACGCCCAAGGGATACTGGATTGGCATCTCATAGCCAGCAAAGGCGGCAAATTTGGCGCCTTGCGCAGCATGAAATGTAAACAATGGCGTGTGCAGTAAAGACGTCATGCAACCCTCCCCCGGGCGGTGATTCGCATGACCCATCTGTCATTGACCTGAGAGATTCACCTGAGATGGCTTACTCCTTCGGTGCAGCGTGCTGCTTTCCAGATTCGATGTCCGGTGTACGGTCCGGGGGCCTGAGAGTTTCCGGGTCGGTTGCTCCTTCGGCGGCGATAGACGCACTCTTCCTCACACCGATGCCGCATTTCAAATTCCATGGCGACGATCGAAGCGCTATTATGTGCGCTTCTGCCGACCCTGGCAATGAACTCCCGGTTGAAAAGGAACCCGCATGTATCGTGAGACAACCCCGATTTCTGCGTATGACGTTGAGCTGGCAACGGCCATGCGTGCTGAAGAAGCCCGTCAAGAAGATCACATTGAACTGATTGCATCAGAAAACTATGCCAGTCCACGGGTGTTAGAAGCACAAGGGTCGGTCCTGACAAACAAGTACGCGGAGGGATACCCCGGAAAGCGGTATTACGGTGGGTGTGAACATGTTGATGTGGTTGAGGCGTTAGCCATTGAGCGCGCCTGCCAGCTGTTTGGCGCGCGCTATGCGAATGTACAGCCCCATGCCGGCTCTCAAGCCAATGCAGCTGCTTATCTTGCGTTACTCGAACCGGGCGACACACTGTTGGGGATGTCGCTTGCAGACGGTGGGCACCTGACGCACGGGGCGCACGTCAATTTTTCTGGCAAGGTGTATTCGGCGGTGCAATATGGCATCGATGCCGAGGGCTATCTGGATTACGACGCAATTGCGGCCTTGGCCGAGACGCATCGCCCGAAATTACTCCTGGGTGGGTTTTCTGCCTATTCTCGGGTGGTGGATTGGAAACGACTCCGAGAAATCGCAGACAGCGTAGGCGCCTATTTCCTCGTCGATATGGCGCACATCGCGGGCCTTGTGGCGGCTGGTGTCTACCCATCTCCGATTCCGCATGCGCATGTTGTGACTACCACGACCCATAAGACACTCCGAGGCCCACGCTCCGGCTTGATTTTGTCGGGTTCAGACGACGAGACGCTGCATAAGAAACTGAATTCGGCTGTGTTCCCTGGCATGCAGGGTGGGCCCTTGATGCATGCAATCGCCGCCAAAGCGGTAGCGTTCAAAGAGGCCATGGAGCCAGCCTTTGTGTCTTACCAGAAGCAGGTGGTGAGTAATGCGCAAACGATGGCGACAGTGTTTCTCGCCCGCGGCTACAAAATCGTCTCCGGTGGCACAGACAATCACCTGATGTTGGTTGATCTCGTGGCGCAAGGCATCACGGGTAAAGCAGCTGATGCGGCCTTGGGGGATGCATATATCACGGTGAATAAGAATGCGGTACCTAATGATCCGCAGTCTCCCTTTGTGACCTCAGGGATTAGGATCGGGACACCAGCGGTCACGACACGTGGGTTCAAAGAGGCGCAGTGTGATCAGCTCGCGCACTTGATTTGCGACGTGCTGGATCACTTAGAGGATGCCGAGACGCGTTCGCGTGTTCGCGAGGCAGCCAAGGCGTTGTGCGAGGCATTTCCCGTCTACCGCTAGATGCCTCGCCAGTCACTCAGGCGGGCATCCTTGTCCGCCCAGAGTTGGTTAATCCACTGGCGAAACGCTTTAAGCTCATCAAGGCCAGTGAGCGTTTTCTGAAACGCTTCCGGAACAGGCAAGATGCGGGCATGAATTCGCGCTTGGGGCACTTTCCCTGCGAGCAAATTCCACAATGAGAGCTTACCATTTGGGTAATCGAGGGTGAGATCCACGATGCCATCGATGCGTGAGTTCAGACAATCCAGAGCCAATTGGGGGCCACCGACTTTGGGCTTTAACAAGTGCCGATAGGGCGAACGATTGGCGATCCGTTTTGATTCAGAGAATCGTGTGCCTTCCGCGAAATTCACAACAAGACACGCCGACTCCGGGTGTGCGGATAAGACACGGCGCGCATAGTCCAAATCGCGTGTTTTCAAGGCAGGGTTTGCTTTCACAGCCTCTGCGGAGTATCTCCGCATGATCGGGTAATCGAGACCCCACGCAGCAAGTCCAATCACCGGGACATAGAGCAGTTCAAACTTCATAAAGAAGCGCGGCATTGGGGAGCCGCGCCCCATCGCCAGCAACACAGCCAAGATGTCGACCCAGCTCTGATGATTGGCTAGCACGACATAGGTTTTGTTGGGGTCTGGTTGGTCACCCTCTAGCGTCCAGCGCATCGGCAGCCGCGTCAGAAATCGCCGCACCCAGTCGGCCCAGCAGGTAGCGACCCAACTGATCCCGCGGAAGCCGAGTCCGCGTGTCCAGGGCAGAAGTTTGAGCGGCAGTAACGCCACGATCAGAATTCCACCGATGAATGTTGCACCTGCGAGGGCGATTGCGCGTACACTAGTCAGCATGACAAAGTCCATGATCGAACCGCGCCTAAGATAGCGTACCTTGGGCAAGGCTTCCTCAAGAATTCGGTAGAAAAATGGATCAATCGATTGTTTTAGAGCCGGTTGGCCCGGCAGACAGCGCAGTCATCTGGTTGCATGGACTCGGCGCGAGTGGTGATGATTTTGCCCCGGTTGTGCCGATGTTGCGGGCGGCCGGTCTCACGCAAACGCGATTTATTTTTCCGCATGCGCCGGTTCAGCCGGTCACCGTCAATGGCGGCATGCTTATGCCCGCCTGGTATGACATCGTTGCGATGGATCTCGCTCGAAAAATCGATGTGGCGGGGATTCGGCACTCGGCGCAACGAGTCGACGAGATTGTTGCGGCGCAGTGCGCAAGCGGTATCGACAGTTCGAAGATTCTGTTGGTCGGCTTTAGTCAGGGTGGCGCTGTTGCCTTGTATGCCGGTGTGAGGAGCGTTGTGCCGCTGGCCGGCATTTTGGCATTGTCGACGTATTGGGTGGGTGAACAAGATGCCTCGCTTCATCCTGGGGTACCCCCCGCCGAATTGCCGATTGCAATCCATCACGGGACACAGGACCCTGTGGTCCCTTTTGCCTTGGGGGAGTCTGCGAAATCGGCGCTTGAGGCATTGGGTTATGCCATTGAATTTCAGTCGTTTGAGATGCCGCACAGTGTGGTGCCTGAACAACTAGCGGTCATCGCGCAGTGGATGACCACGCGTTTACATGACAATTCCCGATAAGGAGTCCGGAATGAAACATCCTGTTCGCGTTGCTGTGACTGGTGCTGCTGGCGCCATCAGCTACACCATCTTGTTTAAAATTGCCGCTGGTGAGTTGTTGGGCAAAGACCAACCCGTCATCTTGCAACTGGTGGAAATCCCGCCTGCGATGACAGCGCTCAATGGTGTGGTGATGGAACTGATCGATTGTGCCTTCCCACTCCTGCATGGCATTACGACCCATGACAATCCAGAGAGCGGGTTCCAGGATGCGGACCTCGTCTTCTTAATCGGCGCGCGTCCACGTGGACCTGGGATGGAGCGGGCTGATTTATTGAAGGAAAACGCGAAGATCTTCTCTGTCCAAGGTCGTGCCTTGAATGCGAATGCGTCTCGAGATGTTCGCGTGCTCGTGGTTGGGAACCCTGCCAATACGAATGCATTGATTGCAGCCCGTAACGCACCCGATCTGAACCCGAGACAATTTACTGCGATGACTCGGCTTGATCACAACCGTGCGGTTGGGATCTTGGCGCATCATCTGCAGGTCCAGCCAACCGACATCGCAAATGTGTGCATTTGGGGGAACCATTCCCCGACACAGTATCCGGATCTGCACCGCGCGACGGTCAATGGCCAGGCGGCCTTGGATCAAGTGGATCGTAGCTGGTATGAAAACGACTACATCCCCACGGTTGCCAAGCGTGGTGCCGCGATTATTGATGCGCGGGGTGCATCGTCCGCCGCCTCCGCAGCGCAGGCTGCGATCGATCACATGCGAGATTGGGTCTTGGGGACGCAGGGGCAGGTCGTATCGATGGCGGTTCCTTCAGATGGCTCCTATGGCATCGATCCCGGTGTGATTTACAGCTATCCGGTCATCTGTGAGGGCGGAGAGTATCGCGTGGTGCATGGCTATGACGTGTCTGACTTCTCTCGCGGCAAGATGACAGCGACGTATGATGAATTGGTCAGTGAGCGTGACGCAATCGCGGAGTTGCTGCCCTCTGAGACTGCGGCTGCCCTTCAGCAGGTGTCGCATCCAACCGCATAATCGGCGAGGATACCCAGGTCGGGGCGTGGGCCCCTGCCTGGAGTACAGTCTGCAATGAATACGCAACGCGTCTGGTTTGCCTTCTTTATTGTGTTCGCACTGACCCTAAACTTTGGGTTTTTTTGGGGTGAGATCGACAATCCAAATCACCACAATCCCTTTGAATTCTTCCTCGCGCTAGTGGTGTCTCTGATCGCAACCGTCTTGAAAATTGGCGACCGCTCTCACATTGGCGCAGTTCTCTTGGCCACCAGTTTAGTGGCTGATATTCAACTGATTTTGGCGGCAGTGATGTGGGGGTACAGCGCGCAAGTGATCGGTGAAGTCTCGCCCGCCACCATGGCGAGTATCGTCTCACTTGCCGGCGGTGCCATGCTCGCTAATGTCACCAGCGTTATTTTACTGTTGTCTGAAACCCTGCAACTGAAGCGTTAGGCATGCCTCAGGCTCCGCGGACAGTGAGCATCAAGACCGCAACACCAATTTGGTTGTTGCTGGTTGAATTGCGCACGCCATTGGTCGTGCTCATTCTCGTGTACGCCATCAGTGTGCTTGGTCTCGTCCTGATTCCTGGGATGGACGATCAGGGCCAAGTCTGGCACGTCAGCTTTTTGCATGCGTTTTATATTGTGAGCTACACCGGCAGCACCATTGGCTTTGGTGAGATTCCCTATCCGTTTACTGACGCACAACGGCTTTGGATGTTGTTTGTCCTCTATGCCTCTGTCATCGCCTGGCTGTATGCCTTGGGGTCAGTCCTGTCTGTACTTTCAGACCCTGCATTTAAGCAATTACAGCATCATCGACGGTTTGTACGGCGGATTCAGTCGCTGAAAGTGCCGTTTTGGATCGTGTGTGGATATGGCGGAGCGGGCGCTGAATTGGTGCGCTTTCTTGCCGAGCACGGGATTCGCTGTGTCGTGATCGATGGCGATCAATCACGCGTTGACGCGGCTCGCTTGTCAGAGTTGCCCTATGAGATTGACGTGGCGCATGGGGATGCGGGACAGCCGCAAGTGCTGGTCGATGCGGGGGTGACGCATCCGCTTTGTCGCGGCGTATTGGCCATGACCGACCACGATCAAATTAACCTGACGATCGCCACAAACACACGGATTTTGGCGTCCCGCGTTCCCGTCTATTCCAGGTCAGAAAAGGATTCAACCACCCGAAACCTGTTGAGTTTTGATGTGGAGGTGGTGATTGATCCATACCGCATCATGGCGCGTGAAATGGTGCAAATGATCACGAAGCCCACTGCCTATGCACTGTATCAACAGTTGGTCGACCCAACGATCTGTGAGGTACCGATGCCACCAAAAGTACCTGCAGGGCACTGGATTGTGTGTTCTTCAGGACGCTGTGCAGAAACCCTCGTCGATGCATTTCGGCGCGCAGAGATCCCATTTCGGCTGATCTCACCGGATCCGCTGCGTACCGGCGGGGTCGCCGGCATGGTACGCGGTCTCGGTACCGAGGCCACGACCTTGCGTGAGGCCGCCATTAGCGAGGCTGCCGGGGTGATCGCGGCAACGCCAGATGATGGCGATAATTTATCGATCGTGTTAACGGCACAGGCGGAAAATCCGGCGTTATTTTTGGTTGCGCGGCGCAATCGCCCAACGAGCGAACCTGTGTTCGCCGCCGGTCCGTTTGATCTTGTCTTACGGATGGGCCGCATCCTTGCGCAGGAGATGTACGCGCGGATTCGTTCTCCGTTATTGCATCAGTTTTTGGTGCAACTTGAGAGCATGCCGGAGCCGCTGGTGCAAGGCTTGATCCATCGACTTCAGGGAAAACGGGTCAATCCCGAGGCGCAGATCACACATTTTTCGATCACGCTCTCTGCCAATGCTGCGCCCGGTGCATTTGACTGGATGGCGGAGCAGCCGTTGACCTTGGGACAGTTATTGATTGATCCAGATGGGTCCACGTTACCAGCGCTGTGCCTGCTGGTGGTCCGATTGACCGGAGATTTAGTGCCCTTCCCAGGCGATGGGTTCGTCTTAGCCACGGGTGACCAGTGCCTGATTTGGGGTGAGTCGACAGTGGAATCACGCTTAGACTGGATGTTGGGGCGACGGGATTTGTTGGCGGAGGCTCAACACCGCAGAGCGGCATCCGCCTGATCGCGTCACGGCGCCCAATGTTGCACAGCAACGAATAAAGATTGCATTGGTGGGGGGGACCCAGTAAGGTGCGCGCCTCTCAGCGCATTGCGCAGTCCAGCGTTGAGTATCAGAAAGTAATCTGAATCGATGATGGACTCGCTGACAGCCAAGCATGACTTGGCCACTAGGATAGACAATGCGCTTTCAAGACTTGGGCTTGCTGCCCGAACTCGTCACGAATACTGGTTACACCGAAGCCACGCCGGTTCAGGCTGAGGCGATTCCTCATATCCTGGAGGGTCGCGATGTGTTGGCCGGCGCACAGACTGGGACTGGGAAAACAGCGGCGTTTTCGCTGCCGATGTTACAGCGACTGATGGCGAGTAAGACCCTTGACACCCCACGTGCACTGATTTTAGCGCCAACCCGTGAACTTGCGGCACAGGTGGCTCAAAGTGTGCAGACGTACGCGAAGGGGTTGGGGATTCGTCATTCCGTGATCTTCGGAGGTGTCGGCTTCTTTCCACAGGTCAAAGCCTTGCGTCGTGGTGTCGATGTGGTGATCGCGACGCCGGGTCGACTGCTCGATCACGTCAACCAGCGGACCATTGATCTGTCGCGCATTGAAATCGTCGTTTTGGACGAGGCGGACCGAATGTTAGACATGGGCTTTGTCCATGATATTCGCCGCATCATTGATTTGTGCCGAAAGGACCGGCAGAGCCTAATGTTCTCTGCGACCTATAACCCCCCAGTCAAGGCGCTTGCGGCGCAGTTCTTAAGCCAGCCTGTGGAAGTGGCTGTAGCGCATAGCCAGGAAACGGCGGCACGGATCGAGCAGTCATTCATTCACGTCGATCGGACCCAAAAAACAGCCTTGCTCACGCATCTGATTGGGGCACATAACTGGCAGCAGGTGCTGGTGTTTACGAAGACAAAATTTGGTGCCGAGCGGCTTGCCACACAGCTGGAAATCGATGGATTGCCGGCGGTCGCGATGCATGGCAACAAGAGCCAAGCCCAGCGCACGAAAGCATTGCAGCGGTTTAAGCGTGGTGCTGTTCGCGTCATGGTGGCCACTGATGTCGCGGCACGTGGTTTGGACATCGAGAAACTGCCACACGTGATCAACTTCGAACTGCCAATGGTGGCGGATGATTATGTGCACCGTATCGGCCGGACTGGCCGTGGCGGTGAGTCTGGAGTGGCATTGTCTTTAGTGTCTGCCGATGAGCGTCATTTGTTCCGTGAAATCGGGCGTCTTCTAAAAACTGAACTGACGACCTCTGTGGTTGAAGGTTTCGAGCCCGCGAGCCTCTCTTTCGAGCAGGCGGTGAGCGTCCACGCGGTGGTAAGCCGGCTGGACGCGGTCGCTCAGGGGCTGGTGCGCCTCGGCCAAAATCACATCGTTCTGCAGAGCCACGCGGAGGGCGTTCTGCTGAGCGTCCACCCCGTCGTGCGGAACGAGGTGAAACACAAGCAACGCCCAGTGAACGTCCGGCGCGAGACAGCCGCCCGCGGCGAGAGGACAGTGCGCGTCCAACACGTCGGGACGGGAGTGAGCGTCCTTCTCGTGATGGGTCCCCGCGGACTCAGACGTCGCGTCCTGCGCGAGATGCCGGATCCCGGTCCGGATATGCAGCGCGCCAGACAACTGATGGGCAGACACCGCGTGCGGAACGCAGCTCCGATTGGGCGGCGCGTCCATCACGCACGCGACGAGCACCTACCGACGTCAAGCCCGGCGTTGTGAAAGCGCGCGATGGCTCG
>RFUY01000049.1 GCA_009922705.1 Gammaproteobacteria bacterium | reverse complement strand
CGGCCCGCGGTCGAAAAGCGCTAATTCCCTATGTGGTGGCGGGTGATCCGACGCCGGAGATGACGGTTGAGATCATGCATGCACTCGTCGCCGCCGGCTCAGATGTCCTCGAGCTGGGGATGCCGTTTTCAGATCCCTTTGCAGATGGTCCGGTCAATCAGCGCGGTGCCGAGCGCGCCATTGCGGCTGGCATGACGTTGCGCCGAGTATTGGAGGCTGTGACGGAGTTCCGTGTCTCGGATCAGGACACCCCGGTGGTTTTAATGGGGTATCTGAATCCTCTGATTGCGATGGGTGAGTCCCAGTTCTGTCATGCAGCACAGGCGGCTGGCGTCGATGGGCTGTTGATCGTCGACATGCCTCCTGAAGAAGAACAAAGTCTTGTGCTTGAGGCGCGAGCATGTGGCTTGGATCTGATCTATTTGGCAGCGCCGACCACCACCGATGCTCGGATGGCCCTGATTGGTCAAGCGACCAGTGGGTATTTGTATTATGTCTCTCTGAAGGGCGTAACCGGTTCGAGCCAATTGAACACCGAGGAAGTGTCGGCGAAGATCGCTGCCATGCGCGCGTTAGTCGACGTCCCGATCTGTGTCGGCTTTGGGATTCGGACACCAGAGCAGGCGGCGGCAATTAGTCGCTTGGCCGATGGGGTGATTATTGGCTCGGTGTTGGTCCAGGCGGTTGAGGACAATCAGGCTCAGCCTGAGCGCGTTCCCGCTGCGTTGACCGCAATTTTGGCACCAATGCGCGCGGCAATGGATCGCATGGAGGGGCAGGGTGAGTAATTGGCTGGATAAAATTGTGCCTGCCGTCGTCCGCTCGAAAACTGAGCGGAAGGCGCAGGTTCCTGACGGTTTGTGGGCGAAGTGTCCAGCGTGTGAGGCTGTGCTGTACCAGCCTGAGCTTGAGCGAAATCAGAAAGTGTGTCCCAAGTGCGGACATCACGGCCGACTGAGTGCGCGTGCGCGCCTTCAGGGATTTTTGGATGAGGGCAGTGGTGCTGAACTGTTTGCTGATCTGACGCCCGATGATCGTTTGAAATTTCGGGATCTGAAGAAGTATCGAGATCGATTGTCTGCGGCACAAAAAGCAACCGGGGAAAAGGATGCCTTGGTTGCGATGACCGGGACTGTCCTCGGTCGTTCAGTGGTTGCTCTGGCCTTTGAGTTCGAGTTCATGGGGGGATCCATGGGGACCGTGGTCGGCGAAAAATTCGTGCGCGCTGCGGAACATGCCTTAGAGACGCGTACTCCACTGATCTGTTTTTCGGCCTCTGGTGGTGCGCGGATGCAGGAGGCACTGCTGTCTTTGATGCAGATGGCCCGCACATCGGCGGCATTGGCACGGTTGTCGGAAGCCGGTGTCCCCTATCTTTCTGTGTTGACTGACCCCGTGTTTGGCGGTGTCTCTGCGAGCTTTGCCATGTTAGGGGATATTAATATCGCCGAGCCGAAAGCACTGGTTGGCTTTGCAGGACCACGTGTGATCGAACAAACCGTGCGAGAAACCCTTCCGGAAGGCTTCCAGCGTGCTGAGTTCTTGCTCGAACACGGAACGGTTGACATGATTGTGGCGCGGCCTGAGATGCGCGAAACCATTGCACGCGTGTTGTCTCGTTTGAGCCGTTGAAAACCTGGCGTCAATGGGAGGCCGACCTCAATCGGCTGACACCCCCTGAGCAGATTGTGCTGGGTCTTGAGCGCGTGCGGACTGTGGCAGCGCGCCTTCCTATCGTGCCTGGCGGTGCGCGTGTCTGCACAATCGCTGGCACCAATGGCAAGGGATCAACGGTCGAGGCGCTGGGTGCGCTCGCACGCGCCGCTGGCTGTCGATATGCGCAATATACCTCCCCCCATTTGTTTCGGTTTACTGAACGAATCCGGATCAACGGCGAGACCGTATCAGAGCAGGCGCTGGCGGCAGCCTGTGATCAGGTTGAGGCGGCCCGCGGCGAGACCTTTTTAACATTCTTTGAGTTCACAACCCTCGCTGCCTTTGTGCTTTTTGCCAGCGAAAAACTCGATCTTTGGATCCTCGAGGTTGGGCTCGGAGGACGCTTGGATGCAGTCAATCTCATGGATGCCGATGTCAGCGTGATCACGCAGATTGGTTTGGATCATCAAGTCTTTCTTGGGGACACGATCGATGCGATCGCGCGCGAAAAAGCAGGGATTTTGCGGCCCGGCAAGCCGGCATGGACGCTCAAACAGCCGGCGACTGAGACATTGATGGCGGCGGCCTCCGCGTGTCACGCCAAGCTTGAGACAGTCTGTTGTCAGGAGCATGAGGATGGGTCTGCTGACGTGTGGGGTTTTGGGTCAACGGTCTCGCTACCTCGGCTATCGATCCCGATTCCATCGGCTGCGCTTGCGCTCGCTGCCGCGAGGCAACTGGGTCTCTCCTGTGAGACGGACGCGGCAGTGCTGCAGACCGTCACGCTGACAGGTCGATTGACCGAGCGGATCGATCGTCAAGGTGTGCGTTGGTGGTTTGATGTCGCCCATAACCCGCAGGCTGTGGCCTATGTGATGAGTCGGTGGAAGCGGGTCACCACACCCGGTCGGCGTGTCGTCGTGTTGGGATTACTTGCGGACAAGGACGCGGAAGCGGTGATTCAAGCAATTGACCCCGGTGCGGATCTCATCGTGGTGGGATTAGCCGGGCCTCGTGGTCGAACAGCGGCCGCTTTGGCGCAAGTGGCGCTGCAGGAAGGGCGGACGGTCTGGCGGAGTTTTGATACACTGCGTCTCGCGAGACAGACCCTCGCACACACGCTTCAGGCGGGTGATGCGGTAGTGGTGTTGGGATCTTTTTACATGGTGGCGGATGCCCTGACACATGACGACTTCCTCTGAACAGACGCCTGATCCTCATCGTCGCCGCAATCAGTGGGTCGGTGCGGTCGCTTTGCTTGCGATTGCCGCCTTGGTTCTGCCCTGGTTATTAACCCCTGAATTCACCGGAATCGAGCGTCGTGGACCGGCATTACGCCCAATTCAAGATGCCCCTGTTGTCCTAAATCCCCCCGTGATCCGAGCGCCTGACGCGACACCCTTGGCCGAACAGCGCGCCGTGCTCAAAGAGAGCCTAGAGGCCCCCATCGGGGGTGAGTTGGCGTCCCACGTGGTGCAGTTGGGGGCCTTCAAGGGGCGCTCCAATGCCGAGTCCTTGCAAGCGCGTGTCGATGCACTTGGCCTCGGTCGTGTCTATGTGCGCAGCGAAGGTGCGGTGCATCGGGTGTTTATGGGGCCTTGGGTGGAGCGTTCTGAGGCGCAAGAGGTTGCCAATACCGTGGCAAAGGCGCTGTCGCTGAAGCCCCTTGTGCAGCGCTTTGATGTGCGCCTTCACGGTCCCCAATGAATACAGATCAGATGATCACAGCGGCCACGACCGGCTTTGGACTGAGCTGGTTTGATTGGCTCTTAATCGTGTTGATTGGCCTCTCGACAGTGATGAGTTTGTGGCGTGGATTTGTGCGAGAGGCCTTAAGCCTTGGCACCTGGGTCGCCGCTTTTGTCGTGGCCCGGCTGTTTTATACAGAGATGGATGCACTGCTGGCCTCGACCATTACCGATGGTTTGATGCGTGGCGTGTCGGCATTTGCAGCCCTCTTTGTGGGCACCTTATTGGTGGGTGCATTGATTGCGTTTTTGCTGGGCGCCTTGATTAACGCAACCGGCTTATCCTCGACCGATCGCGTGCTGGGCATGGTCTTTGGGTTGGCTCGGGGCGCATTGATCGCGACCGTCGGCATCGGTCTGCTACGGCTGACGCCTCTAGCGACGGATGCGTGGTACGCACGGTCAACGCTTGCCCCTTATTTTGAGACGGTTGCAGATTGGGGACTGGCAGAGATCCAGACTCGACTTGGCAGGGACATAGGGCAGTAAGGAACGACAGATGTGTGGCGTTGTAGGACTCTTCGGGCGCGGTAATGTCAATCAGGCCCTGTTTGATGCCTTAACGGTGCTTCAGCACCGAGGCCAAGATGCGGCAGGGATCGTGACCTGTGATCGCGGTAAATTCCATCTGCGTAAAGACAATGGGCTGGTGCGTGACGTCTTCCGGACCCGTCATATGCGCTCGTTGGTGGGCAATATGGGGATCGGACATGTGCGCTATCCCACCGCTGGATCGAGTTCGTCGGCGGAAGCACAACCATTCTACGTCAATAGCCCCTATGGGATTAGCCTTGCCCACAATGGCAATCTCACCAATACCCGCGCGTTGATGGAAGACCTCTACCACGAAGATTTGCGGCACATTAATACCGACAGTGACTCTGAGGTCCTGCTAAACGTCTTGGCGCATGAGCTCGATGAGCGCCATACCTTTCGACCGACGCCTGACGACTTCTTTGCCGCTGTAGAGGCTGTCCATCGTCGCTGTCGCGGTGCCTATGCGGTGGTGGCCTTAATCAACGGACATGGCATTTTGGGTTTTCGGGATCCGTATGGAATCCGGCCAATTTGTATTGGCCAACGGAAGACCGAGCGGGGCGTTGAGTACATGATTGCCAGTGAGTCGGTGGCTTTGAGTTGTGCAGGCTTCACATTGATTGATGATTTAGCGCCCGGTGAAGCTGCCTTTGTCGATGCCTCAGGAAGCCTCCATCGCAAGCTCTGTGCGGGGGAAAAAGAGCGGCATCCCTGTCTGTTTGAGTATGTGTATCTGTCGCGGCCGGACTCTGTGATCGATGGTGTCAGTGTGTACGCCGCACGGATTAACATGGGCCGCAAGCTTGCTGACAAAATTTTGGCGGAAATGCCGAATCATGACATTGATGTGGTGATCCCGATCCCGGACACCAGTCGCACCTCGGCGCTCGAAGTTGCGCAGAAGTTGGGGGTGTTGTTCCGTGAAGGCTTTATCAAGAACCGCTACATTGGACGGACCTTTATCATGCCTGGGCAGACTGAGCGGCAAAAGTCGGTGCGGCAGAAGTTGAATCCGGTGGCGTCTGAGTTTAAGGGACGCAATGTGTTGTTGGTGGATGACTCAATTGTGCGGGGGACCACCTGTCACCAGATTGTTGAGATGGCACGCGATGCGGGGGCAAAGAAGGTGTATTTCGCGTCCGCGGCACCGGCGGTGATCTCCCCAAATGTGTATGGCATTGATATGCCTGCTGCTTCTGAGTTGATTGCGCATGGCCGAACCACCGCGGAAATCAACCAATTGATTGGCGCCGATGGTTTGATTTATCAGGATTTGGAGGACTTGGAGGCTGCGGTGCGTGAGCTTAATCCTGCGCTTCGGACGTTCGAGGATTCGGTGTTTTCAGCCTGTTATTTGACGCGCGAAATCGATGCGGCCTATCTTGAAGAACTGGCGGCCAAGCGGAATGATACTGCAAAGACGCGGCGGTCTGATGCCGAAGATGCGTCCTTGGACTTGCGAGCGGATGTGTCCTCATGACCCGTGATGAACGACTCAAGACACTCCTGACAGAGATGGCGCTGGAGACCCGTGCGGTGCGCGCGGGGATTCATCGCACGCCGGAGCGGGAGCATTCTGAACCGATCTTTATGACCTCAAGCTTTGTGTTTCCAGATGCGGAGACCATGGCTGATGCTTTCGTCAATAATTCTGGGTTGTCGATTTATGGCCGGATCGATAACCCGACCATCGACAGTTTTTGTGAACGGTTGGCGACCCTCGAAGGCGGAGAGGCCTGTGAGGCGGCGGCAACAGGGATGGGTGCAATTCTCTCGACAGTCTTGGCGCATTGTCAGGCAGGTGATCGGATTTTGTGTTCAACCGGCGTGTTTGGCGCCACGTTGCAATTGTTTCAGAAATATCTTCAGAAGTTTGGCGTTCAAATTGAATTGGTGAGAGCGACCGATTTGGGGGCCTGGGAGTCTGCCCTGAAGGTACCGGCACGCCTTGCCTATGTGGAAACACCCTCAAATCCAACCATTGAATTGGTGGATATCGCAGCCCTTTCCGAGCTGTGCCGAGCACAGGGAACGCTATTGGTGGTCGACAATTGCTTCACCAGTCCGGCGCTGCAACAGCCATTGGCGCTTGGTGCTGATTTGGTGATTCATTCCGCAACCAAGTATTTGGATGGCCAAGGCCGCGCGATGGGCGGTGCGGTTGTCGGGAGTCGCGCGCTGATTGAGCCGATTACCACCTTTATTCGCTCGGGTGGAGTCACCATGAGCCCTTTTAATGCCTGGATTTTCTTGAAAGGCTTAGAAACCTTGCAGATCCGGATGGCAGCACATTCCGAGCGCGCATTAGCGCTTGCACAGTGGCTCGAGCAGCAACCGGATGTTGCGCAGGTCAATTATGCAGGCCTTGCGAGCCATCCACAGCGAGCGTTGGCGCAACGGCAAATGCAAGCCGGGGGTGGTGTCTTGAGTTTTACGTTGACGGCAGGGACCCGTGAAGCGGCCTGGGCATTCCTCAATGGAACCTGTTTAATGTCGTTAACCGCGAACTTAGGGGATGCCAAGACAACCGTCTGTCATCCGGCAACATCGACACACGGACGCTTGACGGCGGCCGATCGCCAACTGATGGGCATTGGTGAGCACCTGATTCGGATTGCTGTTGGCTTGGAGTCTGTGGATGATCTTAAGGCGGATTGTCGTCGGGGGTTTGCCGCACTTACAGGCGGCTCATAACCTGAAGGTCACAGGTTCAAATCCTGTCCCCTCAACCAAAAAATCAAATCAAAAACAACGCTTTATAAAATCGCCTCGGCCTTAAAGCCGGGGCGTTTTTGCGTTTAGGCACAATTGAGGCACATTTAGGGGCAGCGAAAGCCAATAGCCACTAACAGACTTGAACACCGTTTTCAGCCTTTGGGTCGTATCGGTGTGCCTTGGGCACAGCGTCAGAGTCCCTCACTGCCCTCAAAAATGTAGGGATTGAGAAATATCCGCTCCCAGAAGAGGTTCCTGTCTACAGCTGATAAGTTGGCCTCATCGCAGGTTGCTTCCCACTCTGTGCGCACGGTTGCCAGCATGTCTTGAATAATCCCTGCGGCGGCTTGCTTGTTGAGCAGGAAGTTGGGAGCTGCCTCGATGCAGGTCGCGAGCGTGCTTCGCCGAGTGTTGCCGGTAATCAGCATGGCCTGGCTGGCCTCATTGCCTGTCCTATGTTGTGGGCAGATGTCATAGGCAGGCGTCAGAGTAAGCGCCGTTCCATCCCAGAAGGCGGCATGGTTGCTGGCGTGGTCGTCCGTGTTGCCGCCCGGGATGTCGAGCACCAATCCCGTGAATCGCCAAGGCAATTCACGGTCAGCAGTGCCTGGTGCAGCCGACTCAACGCTTCCGATTATCGAAGGCTTTTCAGTGCTGCAATCCGCTCTTCTAACGGCGGATGCGTCATGAACAAGCGCATCAGCCCTGTCTTGGATCCAGATTTGATCCCAAACGCGACCATGGTGTCTGGTAACTCAGAGGGCACACCTTGTTCGGCCTGCAACCGCTCGAGCGCGCCGATCATTGCGCCTGCACCCGCGAGTTGAGCGCCTGCATAATCAGCCCTGAATTCTCGGCGTCTGGAGAACCAGAAGACGATCATGGAGGCAAGAATCCCTAAAATGATTTCGGTCACGAAGGTTGCGATATAGAACGCGGGACCATGACCACGTTCTGTTTTGAACACGGCTCGATCGATGAAATGGCCCACCACGCGCGCAAAGAACATCACAAAGGTGTTCACCACCCCCTGGACCAATGCCAAGGTGACCATGTCGCCATTCGCCACGTGCCCGATTTCGTGGGCCAGCACAGCCCGGATTTCATCTTTTTGGAACCGTTGCAATAGCCCAGTACTGACCGCCACAAGCGCATCATTGCGGTTCCAGCCCGTTGCATAGGCATTACTTGCTGACGAGGGAAAGATGCCCACTTGAGGCATCCCGATTCCCGCCTCATCCGCGAGTTCTTTGACGGTTTGCATCAGCCAGCGCTCCTCGGCAGAGGAGGGCTGTTCAAGAATTACGGTCCGAGTCCCCATCTTGGCCATGGTTTTTGACAGCAATAAAGAAATTACTGACCCGGCCATCCCGAATACGAAACAGAACAGCAACAGGCTGGAGAGGTTTAAGTCGACTCCGTTTGACGCCAAATAACCCTCGAAGCCAAGCAGGCTTAAGGTAATACTGGCCACCAACACAATGGCTAAGTTGGTCAGTAGAAATAAGGCAATCCGCAACATGTACGCCGCTCCTTGTGGCTGTGTCGTTGCTTCACACAATATTGGTTTTTCAGGGGAGTTCAAGAATGTCGATCAAAAAACGTGTCGAAAAAACAGACGCCCAGTGGCGTACCGAGCTGAGCCCTGAGGCCTTCAAAATTACCCGAAAAAAAGGGACTGAGCCGCCGTTTCAGAATGCCTATTTTGAGCACCATGAGGCCGGGGTCTACCACTGCATTTGCTGCGATACAGCCCTATTTGCCAGTGCCGATAAGTTTGATTCGGGAACAGGGTGGCCGAGTTATACGCAGCCCGCTTCGGCAGCGGTTGTGGCTGAAAAGACCGATCGCTCACTCTTTTGGATGCCGCGGACAGAAGTGCTCTGTGCAGTCTGTGATGCACACCTTGGCCATGTCTTCCCAGATGGCCCGAAGCCAACAGGACTTCGTTACTGCATTAATTCCGCGGCGTTGCGGTTTCGGGGTTCAGATTCCTGAGGATGCGGTGAGTGCAATTAAGCGCCAGCCCGGTCCAGTGGCTTTAATGGACAGCGGGATGCCCAGTGCGGTCAGCTCGGGCAGGCGTTGCACGGAAATTAGGACCCATTGCCCAGGGCGTGGTGCCTGTTCTCGCGTAATGGCACCCCGATAAAACGAAAAACTCGGCATCCGCACACCCTGTGACACGACCTCCGCACCTGCCTCTCGTGCCACCAAGGCTGCATGCTTCAGAGGTGCTTGGCGAGCGCTGGCCAGAAGTGGCAGCAGGATCAGGGTCACGAGCGCCAGTTGAATGCCACCGAGTCCGATGAGTCGGGCTTCCAGAGGGAGTCGTCGCCACACCACCAAGGCCAGGGCGAGCACGCATAAGGCTCCAAGCGCCCAACTGAGGTGGTCCTTCCACTGCACGATGAGATCCGCAAGCAGCAGGAGCTGTTCGACATCGCGGGGGTGGGTCGGCCGTGGCCAGGCGGTGGAGTTCGATAGGATCACGAAGAGCCCAAGTGGCAACACGAGACCAGGCAGGGCCCAGACCCTGGATTTTAGTTCGCCAATCACCTGTCCATACAGCACAAATAAAGCGGGCGTGGAATAGAGCACGTAATGCGGTAACTGAGTCCCCGAGGCGGAGACCAGCACGACGACCAAGCCGAGCCACAGAAGAGCAAATCGAGTCAACGGTGCCTTCCATAGACTTGGGATGCGCCAGACAATCGCAGCGACCAGCGCAGAGTAGGGCAGTAACATCACTGGCATCACCACGAGGTAATACAGTGGGTGGCCGCCATGTCCATGTAAATTCCCAGTAAAACGCTCGACGTTGTGCCGAAAAATAAATTCCCGCCAAAAGTCGAGGCCTTAGGCGCGAGCAGCGCAGCAATCAGCAACCAGCCTTTGGGATAGCCCAGTGCCCAACCGAGCCAACGCCACTGGCCCGAGAGCGCCGTCCACAAAAGCACCGCCCCACCTGGAATGAGTATGGCGACAGGACCCTTGGTTAAAACCCCCAACGCAAGCCACACATAGACGCGCAGTCGAGGACCCTCAGTCCCTGCTTGGAGGCACCGACTGATGTCGACGAACAACAGCGTAAACCAGAGATTCAGGAGAGCATCTGCGGTCGCGGCTCGTGCAATGACGAGAACACCTAAACTGGTGGTGACGGCAAGCGTGACAAAGACGGCGTGTTTAGGGTGCTGTTCGCACACGTAGCGCCCCAGCACCAACGCCCAGAGTGCACCAGCGATGATCGAGGGAAAACGACCAATCAGCTCGATGGGTAACCAGGCCGACAGCGGACTCAGCAGCGTGAGCGAGGCCGCCTGCAGCCAATACGTCAGAATTGGCTTGTCGTAGCGCGGCTCGCCATCCAGCGTCGTGGCGGCCCAGTGCCCCCCGTTTAACAGTTCCCGCGTGGCTTCAAGGAAGGCACCTTCATCCAGATCAAACAGACTAACCTGTGTCCCCAGAGAGCCAAGCAGAACCAGGAGTAGGAAAAACCGCCAATCAAGAGCGAGTCGAGTCGTCATGCGATCCTTCGGCCCACTGTCCACTCTCTGTCCGCCGTGTGAGCGGTGGCTGAGGGCGAGGTTTGAGGCGTGTCAGCATTTCAGCGACGAGCCCCGTGGTAATCAGTTGTAAGCCCACCAGTGCCAATAACACCCCAGCGATCAGCAAGGGTCGTTGACCAATATCGGCACCGAACAGTTTGAGAACCAGCAAATACGCGAGGGAGAGTCCCCCCAATCCACCGGTAATTAATCCAGCGACCCCAAAAAAGTGTCCTGGTCGCTCCCGAAATCGTAAAAAGAACCAGGCCGCCAGAAGATCCAAAATGACCCGCGGGGTGCGTGAAATCCCGTACTTGGACACCCCCGCGGTCCGTGCCCGGTGGTGTACCGGGGTTTCTTTGATTCGGCTCGGATGGGTGAGGTTCGCGACCCACAATGGGATAAATCGGTGCATCTCGCCACGCAGGTCTAAGCCACTTAACACTTCCCGGCGACCGACTTTCAGGCTGCAGCCATAATCATGTAGGGCCACCCCAGTGACGCGGCCGATGAGCCAATTCGCGATTCGCGAGGGCAGGGTCCGGTCGAGGCTGTCTTGCCGAT
>RFUY01000048.1 GCA_009922705.1 Gammaproteobacteria bacterium | reverse complement strand
TGGTGCCGTGCGGATAACACCTCAGGCGATAAGTGTCGGATAAAGTCAATCAATCGCTCAGCGCCAGGACGGGGAGACCCGTCGTCCCGAATGAGTTCATCAAAAATCTGGCCTGAGCGAATCGCGTCGGTAACTTGGATCACAATCCATTTGCCTTACATAGGGTCCTACAGGTAGTTTCAGACCGGCCATCACTGGATGCAAGTACAAAGAGGTTTTTATGCGCGCGATCATCTCCCCCGCGAAATCACTGAACACCACACTCGAGGGGGCTGCCTCGGCCGCCAGCATGCCTCAGTTTCTCAGTGAGGCCGGCGCACTCGTCCAACAGATGCGTGACTATGACCCTGTCGGCCTTGCGACACTGATGCATCTGTCAGACAGTCTGGCCGCATTAAATGTAGCCCGCTTTGCGCAATGGGACGCGGATCACAGCGACCGTACTTTACTCCCGGCCGTGTTTGCCTTTAACGGCGATGTGTACCAAGGCCTGGAGGTCGCTTCGTTAACAGAAGACCAAGTCGCGTCCGTCAACACGCACATTCGGATTCTGTCCGGTCTCTACGGCTTACTGCGGCCACTGGACGCATTCCGACCCTACCGTCTAGAGATGGGCACGAAAATCCAGGTCGGAGAGGCAACGTCCCTCGCAGCGTTTTGGCGGCCAAAGGTCACCGCAGCACTCAACACAGAGCTTGATGGCCAGCCCTTGGTGAATTTAGCCAGCCAAGAATATGCCGATGCAGTGGATTTCAAACAGATCGAGGCACCCGTGATTACCCCCGTCTTTAAAGATTGGAAAGGCGGACAATTCAAGATCATCAGCTTCTATGCAAAACGTGCACGCGGCCTGATGGCACGCTTCATCGCACTCAACGCACCCCGCACTGAAGCCGACCTGTTTGACTTTACCCTTGGCGGCTACGCCTATGCACCGAGCTTGTCACAGCCAGGGAAACCCGTCTTCACCCGGACACTCGAGACGGCATGATCGGCCCAGATGGCGTCATTGCGCCCTGGCTTGACGCTGTGGCGCCACGCACCTTATTGGTGGTTGGGCCAACGCTTCCGCTGATTGCGGACTATGCAGCGAGCCACCCCGTCGTTGTCGAGACAAGCCCAAGTACCGATGACGCGCTCACAGGGCTCCAAAAACGCTATGACGCTGTCTTGATGAGCGAAATCATCGCCTCCGAAGACGCGGTCTTATTGGCGGGGATCGCAAGAAACCAACTCGCCCCTGACGTCTTAACACTGGTTCGGCCAACGATTCCGGCGACTGCACTGTTTGCCCTCGGCTATGTGCGCTATGCACACACAGAGGATCGC
Organism: Gammaproteobacteria bacterium; assembly: GCA_009922705.1. GTDB lineage: Bacteria > Pseudomonadota > Gammaproteobacteria > Pseudomonadales > Litorivicinaceae > HIMB30. The sequence continues at coordinate 9,450 of RFUY01000048.1, read as the reverse complement.
GACGGGCCCCTCTTGAGTTTCCGCTACACACTCGCCACTTATAACCACACGCGGTCATGGAACAATCCAAAGTTCTGGGCCAATCCTGAGCGCTGGAACAAACACTGGTGGTGACATGCATAGACTGTGGGGATGTTTAAGTTGGTTAATCGCCTCCCTGGCGCTCGCCGAAGTCGTCGCGCCAGATGTGAGCGATCGCGGTTACCGCGCGCTCACGTTAGAGAATCAGCTCAAGGTCCTCCTCATCAGCGATCCCACCTCCGATCGAGCCGCTGCATCGATGGATGTGGCGGTCGGCTCAAATCATGACCCAGAGACCTTTCCTGGACTTGCGCACTTTCTAGAACACATGTTGTTTTTAGGCACAGACCAATTCCCGGAAGCCGGCGAGTATCAGCAGTACATCAGCGCCGCGGGTGGTTCCCATAACGCCTTTACTGCCCCTGAAAACACCAATTATTTCTTCGATGTGCAACCGGCCGCCTTCGAAGGCGCACTCGATCGATTCAGCCGATTTTTCATTGCGCCCTTGTTTGATCCAACCTACGTCGAGCGAGAAGTCAACGCAGTTCATTCGGAATATCAGTCGAAGCTGCAAAATGAAGCCAATCGAAGCTTTGCGGTGACAAAGGAAGGTCTAAACCCAGCGCACCCGTTTTCAGGGTTTAACGCGGGGAATCTCAATACCTTGCAAAAACCCGGCTTAGTTGAGGCGGTCAGGGCCTTCTACGAAACGATGTATTCCGCGGATCGGATGGCCTTAGCGGTGCTCTCTCCTGAACCTTTGGACACGCTCGAGAGACTTGTCCGCGCGCGCTTTGGCGAGGTACCGAATCGGTCCCTGGGACGAATTCAGACGCCTGAACCACTGCTCGAGCGTTCGCAACTGCCGCTCGAAGTGCGCTCACAACCCATTGGCACCAGTCGACGTCTGTCGCTGTTGTGGCCTGTCCCTGCCAGTGCAGCGCATCACACCACACAGCCGATGAGTTATCTCGGACACTTGATTGGACATGAAGGACCAAACAGCCTGTTTGATGTGCTCAAAGCAAAGGGTTGGGTGAACGGCCTCAGTGCCGGACCAAGCCTTGGGATGCGTGACAGTCAGTTGTTTGGAATCAGTGTCAACTTGACCGAGACGGGGTATGCGCAGCGTGATGCCGTCATCGAGTCGTTGTTTGCGTATATTCGCCTCATTGAAGAAAATGGGATCAATGCGTGGCGATTCACGGAACTGCAACAGATTACCGATGCGAATTTCCGATTTGCCGAAGATGCATCGGCGCAAGGGACAGTGACAACCCTGTCTGGAGCAATGCAGACCACACCCACTCGTGAACTTTGGACTCGGGATCGGTTGTTGTCTCGCTTTGATGGGGCTTTGATCCAGGATTACTTGTCTTGGCTGACGCCAGAGACCCTCTACCTCAGAGTTACAGCGCCCGAGGTAGAGACTGATCAGGTCACGGCCTATTACCCGACACCTTTTGGCAAAGACCCGATTCACTCCGAGCGTCTTGCGCGCTGGAGCCGCGCTCGCGCAGGCGGCACCACACCCCTGGGCCAATTGCCTGCACCGAACCCCTTTGTGACAGACACCTTCACACGGCTCGTACCGACAGAGCCGACAGATGGTCTCGTGGTTCCGAGTCGAGTCATCGATCGGCCCGAAGTCATTGCCTATGCACTCTCAGAGACTCGCTTCGGACAACCGCGCTCTGACCTTTACATACGATTGCGAACGCCGCTCGCCTCCCAAGATCCAGAGACCAAGGTCATGGCAGATCTTCTGACCGACTATCTCAATGATCAACTGAGCGCGCTCACCTATGACGCAGCCATTGCCGGGGCGGGCGTGAGTGTGCAATCGACCCAATCGGGGTTCACCGTCCAAGCATCTGGCTACCACGAGGGCGTCATGCGACTGATGCCTCAGGTCCTGGCGACCCTACCACCTCCCCTGATCGACGCACCGACGTTCAATCGCCTAAAGGCTCGACAAGTGGATCGTCTTTCAGGCTTTGATCAACAACGGCCAGTCAGTCGCCTCCTCTCTGAACTCACGGCAACTCTCATGCCGCGGGAGTTCTTGGACGCAGATCGGTTTGCCGCGATTACCAACCTCGACCGCGCCACCTTCCACGAGTACCAAAAAGCGGTCTTTTCCAGTTTGGTTGCAGAGCTGTTATTGCATGCGCCCATCACAGAGGCAGAAGCCACCCAAGCCTTGGAGCAGGTGATTGGTGACTTGCCACTCGATCCTCAAGGCAGTGGCGTCGAACTCAGCGTCGGGCGGTGGCCTGAGGCTGCGCAAACCACCTTCAGCTATGCACACCCAGATCAAGCCGCCGTGGTTGCCTATGTCATTGACGAGGAAACAAGCTCGGCGCGGTTAAAGGCACAGTTGATCGCCAATCTCCTTGAAGCGCCCTTCTACACGCGCTTACGCACTGAGAAACAACTGGGTTACCTCACGTTCGCCAGCACCTTCCCGCTCTTGAATCGACCCATTCTTGCGGGGGCGGTGCAATCGCCCGCCGCGGATGGGGAAACCCTCGCATCCGAGATCAATGCATTCTTTGCTGGGTACCGCGACACACTCGCGCAGTTGGATCTCGCAACCTTTGAGCGCGCAAAAGGCGTCCTTCGCGAAGACTTAGTCTCTCCATGGCAAACGCAATCTGAGGTGTCAAACGCAGTCTGGGGCGCCATCGGTTTACGCAGGCCATTCGATGATCGAGACAAGCGGCTCGCTGAGCTGAATGCACTGACCCGCGAGGACCTCCTGAGGTTTTATGAAACCCTACTCAGGCAAGGGCCAGTCACACTGGTTGCCAAGTCGAGCTTGGCTCGGTAACGAGACCCAAGGCGTGGAGTAAGGCGCTTCGGCGATCAAACTGCCGATCCACCTCGGGGACCTCATCGAGCACGCCTGCGCGAAGCAAAGACTGACACAGCGGCTCACTCAGCCCAGCCAAAAGCACATGCCTGCCGTGATCGTGTGCGTCTTCAATCATTTCACTCAAGGTCAATCCTGCCGACAAATCGACGTGAGCAACCTCCGTGAAATCAATCACCAGAACCTGATAATCCGAGACACTGGAGAACCGTCGCGCAATCCCGCGTGATAACCCATAGCTCATAAATCCATTCAGCTTGTAGAGCAGCACCCGCTGATTTGCCTCGGCGAGGAGTGCTTCCTCATCCGCTGGCAAATTCGGGATGTCTTGGGCGCTGTTGCCAATCGACATGGTCGTTAATTGATGCTCACTAAACCGGTACAGGGTTTCGAGATTGGCGATAAAGACCCCGATTGCAACTGCGGTAATTAGGTCAACAAACACCGTGATGATCAGTACCAAGAGCATCAGCCCGGCAGAAAATGGAGGGGTCTTGTGCAACCGACGTAAAAATCGCCAGTCGACAATATCCAACCCAACTTTCAGCAAAATCCCAGCCAGCACGGCCAGAGGGATTTGTTCGCCCAAGGGTGCTGCACCCAGCATCAGCCCAGCCAGCACAACACTGTGCAGCATGCCACTGGCCTTCGTGCGGCCACCCAAGCGGATGTTCACCAATGTCCGCATGGTCGCTCCCGCGCCGGGCAATCCACCAATCAGACCTGCCACAATATTGCCAATCCCTTGGCCGCGCAGCTCACGATCCGAATCATGCTGAGTACGCGTCAAGTTGTCGGCAACCAATGACGTCAATAGTGAATCAATTGCACCAAGCGCTGCCAACAGACACGCAGAGCCCAGCATTTGTGGCAAGTAATCCAATGGGAACTGAGGCCAATGGATCGATGGCAAGCCGCGCGGAATCTCGCCAATCCGAGGGACCTCTGAAAAATCGGTACCCATGGACAGCGCCGTCAACCCAATGAGCGCCATCAGTGGCGGTGGTAACACCTGAAAGCGTTTTGGCCATAAGAACAAGGCCAGAAGCGTTGACCCACCCAGAATCAGTGCGGGCATAGACAAGGCGCGCACTGCCTCAGGGAGCGCGACTAAGGCTTCCACAGGATTTGACTGCGCGGACACCCCGAGCAATGGGGCCAACTGCAGCGTGATGATAATGACCCCGATCCCCGTCATAAAGCCACTGACAACGGGAAACGGCACCATCACAAAATAGCGACCCAAGCGCAATTGACCTGCGAGGATCTGCAAAATACCGGCGAGACTGACCACCGTGAAGGCGATTTCTAAGCCACGATCTGGATCCAAAGCGATCGTCTCTGTCAGAATCACAGCCATCACCACAGTCATCGGTCCGGTCGGGCCTGAGACTTGCGAGGGGGTTCCCCCGAACAACGCCGCGAAAAAACCAACCGCGATGGCGCCATACAGGCCTGCCGCAGCGCCTGCACCGGACGCCACGCCAAAGGCTAAAGCCAACGGAAGCGCGACCACCGCCGCAGTCACGCCGCCAAAGAAGTCCCCACGACTGATCATAGCTATCCCTGTGTGATCTTGTTGTTAGAGTGGAGGTTGATTGTCCAACCAAATGGAATAGGCCTGCAATTGGTCTAACTGATGAGTCGAGAGTGTCTCTGAGGCAGCCAACTCCGCCAATTCTCGATGGATTGAGGCCAGCGTCACGCCAGGGGCGGCCTCAGATAAGAGCTTTTCGCGGCGAACGCGTTGCCACCGGCGCCACTCACCCTGCGTCAGGCTTTGCGGGAAGTTCCGGGCACGGTAGCGAAACACGAGTTCGGGTAACCGTGGGTCCTCAAAGGCAGGCGACCAGTCGGCCAAGGCATGAGGGTCTAAATAAGGACAAGTCGCCAGTAGCTGCCGGTCACTGTCTGCATAAAATCCCCCGGAATACAGCAGGCGATCCACATCGGTCGGTCGCTCAGGCTGCACCGAATCCGGTTGGAACGCGGACACCGTCATCGTATAGAGCGCGCGGAATGCTTCTGACGCCATCACCGCCTGCCATTGCCCTAAATGCGATGCCTCGCGATCAACCTGGTGTGACTCGGGCAAACGACTCTCGCGATCGGACAGAACCGTCGATCTCGGCCACAACATCGGTTGGCGATTGGCACGAATCAGGGTCACGCCAATCTCACTAAGGCGCTTTCGACGCTCTGAAAATGAGCCCCCCGCATCGACGATGGCTGCAATCTCGGCGGTCACGTGCTCTGGCGACCCTCGCAAGTCGAAGGCCACAAAATCACCGTCTGGTCCTAACCGGAAAGGCACCCAAAGCGGCCGCAGGTAACCACGCTCCAGTCCAGCAAAGGGGGTGACTTCATACAGTCCATCATCACGACCGTAGGCCCGAATCAACGCAATCACGGCCTGCTTATCGGCGCGCGCTAAACTCTCCTGAAAGAGATCAGGATCATATTGCTGTAATTGAGCGGCAAGGCGAGCGGTCACCGTCACATCGGCTGCAGCGTCATGGGCGCGTAGGCCTCGATCCAACCCGTTGAGTGGGCCCAGGCGATCAAGACGAAATCGGGGGGTCCCGTCAGCATCCTCCGGCCAACGCACGGCTGCGTGACGCAACGCATAGTAGGCAAGGACTACGGGATACAAATCGAAGCGGCCCCGCCCCTCTGCAAATTGCCAGCGATAGGGGTCCCGCAAGCTTCGGTACAAGACATGCTGCGTAAAACGGTCATCAAACCGCCGGGAATTGTATCCGGCAACCCACGTTCCTGGCGTGATCAATGCCTCCAGAGAGGCCGCCAGCTCAGCTTCTGTCATTCCCAATTTCTGATGCTGCTCCGGGATGATTTGGTGCACCATCAAGGCCCCAGGGCTCGGCAAGACATCATCGGGTAGCCGAATGAATTGCGACGCGGCCTCGTCCGAGGTGGTACACGACAATGGCGTCCGAAGCCAGCCCAATTGGATCGGTCGATCGAGACTTGGGTCTCGACCGCTGGTCTCGTAGTCATACCACAGTAGTGTGTGTTCTCTTTGGGTCACGATCGCTTCTGCTCGTTTTCCACGCAATTAATTCCTGCACATGTTACTTGACGACACACCGTCGGATCAGTAGAGTGCGTCCCTCGATTGCGGGGTGGAGCAGCCTGGTAGCTCGTCGGGCTCATAACCCGAAGGTCAGAGGTTCAAATCCTCTCCCCGCTACCAATACTCAAAAAGGTAGATCAGCACACAGATCTGCCTTTTTTTATGTCCTTTACTCCGCCCTGGTAACCGCCGCATCCAACGCCTGTATCAATTCCAGTAACTCTGGCGTGATCACCTCACCTTGAGTCGCGACCATCTCAGCATAAGGTGCGATGTCGCAAACGTCAGGTAACGGATCCCCATTCTCAAGGAGTTCATGAAGCCGTCCAATGAAAATGAACTGAAGCCACTGCGCGAGCGTTAAGTGATCACAACAAAACGGCACAACGCTCTCGAGCGCTTCCCGCGAAGGACGTTCATCAGACCACTGCCCAGAACGCCGCAAATACTGCTCAAGCGATCCCAATAATCGCTGAACGTCTGCACGTTCAGACACGTGAGCGACGCTCGAGTTCTGTGTGAAGGCCCAAAAATGCTTGGGTCAAACGGTGGCTCGGATGTGAGAATGCAAGCGGCTTCGACTGCTCATGCGACTCTCGCATCACGACGCTTGGCGGGAGCCGTGTTTCTGTCACGGGATAGCCGTCGGCCGCCAACGAGGCGATCAATGATTTTGGCAAGCTCGCGCGCGCCGGCACCTGATTGGGGATGACAGCGGCCAAGCGCAAGGACGGATTATGATCTGCCCGTATCTCCTCGAGATTCGTGGTCAATTGTTGCAAGGCATGCACGGCAAATCGGTCGCAATCAAATGGGACCAGGACCTCATCAGCAGCGATAAGGGCTGAGCGCGAGAAAAAGTTCAGGGCCGGCGGTGTGTCCAAATAGATGCGGTCAAAGTGGCCCTGAAGCGTCTCAAGTGCCTCGCGCAACTTATACATTTTGTAGCGGCTTTCGAGCTTATGCTCGAGTTCCAGAAGCCCGGGGCCAGAGGGCATGACATGCAACCCCGAAAATCCGGTCGCATGGATCAAGGTCTCCAAAGGCTCGCGCGCGTAGAGGTTTAACTGAGTCTGGAAAAAGGTCTCCACGCCTCGGGGGAGCGGCTGATCTCCCAACACATACTGGGACGCGTTTCCTTGCACATCGAGATCGATGAGCAGCGTTTTGAATCCCTCGTGTGCACTGATCGCCGCCAGATTGACCGCAATACTCGATTTACCAACGCCCCCTTTTTGGTTGAACACCACCCGACGAATCATCCGTTTCCTCCCGTGCCGAGTGCCTGCACACGACCGTCCACATCAATCAATCGCTGGGTCAATTGTTTCCGAGCCGCGTCGATTGATTCCAGCAGCGCTTGTTGGGCACGCTGTTGCTGCGTCATCCGCTCGACCTGCTCGGTCAACACCTCAAGGGTCAGAAGTGCAGGGTCGGGTTCTGCCAACACCGTCACACGCTGATCCAAGCGTGTGAGAGCCAGCTCAAGCCGTGCAATCGCCTCCAACTGCTGTTGTACGAGCTGCAATTCGCGCTCAAGCCGTGCACCGCCTAAGGTGGCTTCGGTCAACTGACGCTCCAAGGTATCAAGGCGAGACTGCTCGGCCACCAGATCGGTGATCCGATCGCGCTCCGTGATTAACTCGGTCCGCACTAAGCCCACAGACTCTGTGAGCGCCGTTTGCGCCTGCGCGAGCAACTCCTGCGCCCCAGCGAGTCCACTGATCTCGGAGGCAAAACGCGATTCCAACCCAGACTGCGTCCCGCGAACCGTGCTTAACGCTTGATTGGTCGAATCTAACGCGGTTTGCAGCGTGTCATTGCGCGTTTGGAGCCGCTTGATTGAGGTCTCTGTCTGCCCAAGGTTGGTCTTCACTTTTGCAAGCTCTGCTTGCAATGCATCCATGGCTCTGTCCGCCTGACTCAACCGCAAACCAAACTCTTGTTTGATGCGCCCCTCAGCCGCAATCACCGCCTGACGAGTCTGCTGATCGGACAGCGCAAGTTCACCGGTTGCCACATTCTGCGTTTCAGTCACGAGCCGTAACTGTTCAGAAAGCGCCCTGGCTTGCTCACGCGCAGCGCGTAATTCCGCCTGGTACTGACCGCCTTCTTGGAGCGCAAACAAACCGATCCCTGTCGATACACTGAGACTGACTAAGGTAAAGACCCAAAGAATCCAGGGCGTCCGCGGCTTACTCGGGGGTGCAACCGGAGCGCGACTGGTCTCCCGCGGCCGCGCGGCCGGCTCCGGCGCTGAAGGCATCGCTACACTGAAATCATCCGATAATCGCGGTTCTTTTCGGGTCATAGGTTTTCCACTCTGTCTCGCCAGTGTACCCAATCACTTGTTCATATGGCCAAGGTTCCGAATAAAACGTTGATCTTTCTGAAACGGGCCCCAAACTACGCACTGACGACTGACCCGATCGGAGGATACTATGGCGTTCGAATTGCCAACTCTGCCGTATGCAAAGAATGCATTGGCACCACATATTTCTGAAGAGACACTCGAGTTTCATTACGGCAAGCATCACAAAACCTATGTCGATAACCTGAATAATCTGGTCCCCGGCACAGAGTATGAAGGCAAAAGCCTCGAAGAGATCATCACCAGCTCCTCTGGCGGCATCTTCAATAATGCGGCGCAAGTCTGGAACCACACCTTCTATTGGCATTGTTTGTCACCCAATGGCGGCGGAGAGCCAACAGGTGAATTGGCAGATGCCATCAACGCAGCCTTCGGCTCCTTTGAGAATTTCAAAGAAGAGTTTACCAAAACGTCAGTCACAACCTTCGGATCTGGCTGGGGTTGGTTGGTCAAAACAGCGGATGGCAGCTTGGGCCTCGCAAGTACCACAGGTGCAGGCAATCCCATGACTGATGGGAAGACACCCCTGCTAACGTGCGACGTGTGGGAACACGCTTACTACATTGATTATCGCAATGCGCGTCCCGCTTATTTGAAAGCATTTTGGGAACTGATCAACTGGGACTTCGTCGCAGAGCAGTACGCGAACGCCTAAACAGACGTTCTCCGACAGCCCGGATCTCCACAGGGGGGTCCGGGCTTTTTATTGCATCTGTATTTTATCACTGCAATACTATTGCAAAATGATTGTCGGAGATTCCCTATGCGCCTACTCGCCACCCTCCTCATCCTTCCCAGCATCACCGGGTTCGCACAGGCCACTGAGCGTCGCGATGCGGAAGTCCATGTTCATGGCGCAAGCAGTCTGATGATCGCGATCGAGGGCCAACGGTTGGCGCTGGAGTTCGAGGCGCCGGCGATGGATCTTGTTGGATTCGAGCATGCGCCGACCACGGCTGCACAGCGGCAGCGTCTCGCAGAGGCCATCGCGACTTTAAACGCGCCCGAACATCTATTCGGGATCCCAGAGGCCGCCAACTGCTCCCGTCTTGAGACCACGGTGCATGGGCCAGACGCGTCCAACCA
>RFUY01000047.1 GCA_009922705.1 Gammaproteobacteria bacterium | reverse complement strand
CGGGGTTCGCGCACGACCACCTGTGTGACGCGCTGAGAGCAAATGTGCGGGGCAATACCCCGCACCGTCGTCTCGACTTCGGGAAGTTCAGGCAAGGGTCACCCCTTACTTGATCTTTGCTTCCTTGTAGATGACATGCTGACGCACGACCGGATCAAACTTTTTGAATTCTAACTTGTCTGGAGAATTCTTCTTGTTCTTATCCGTGGTGTAGAAGTGCCCGGTGCCTGCTGTCGAAATAAGCTTGATTTTGTCACGCATGATTACACCTTCTCTCCGCGAGCACGCATGTCAGACAAGACTGCGTCGATGCCCTGCTTATCAATAATCCGCATGCCTTTTGTAGACACGCGCAACCGTACGAACCGATTCTCGGACTCCACCCAAAACCGGTGCCAATGCAGGTTCGGGAGAAAACGGCGCCGCGTTTTGATGTTTGAGTGCGACACGTTATTGCCGACTGCAGGGCCTTTCCCTGTCACTTGGCATACCTTCGACATAATAGATCCGCCTCTTTTGTACAGACCGTGAAAAAATGGACGCGAATCATACCGTTGGGCGCAGAAAACCACAACAAGCAATTGGCACCGTTCTAGCCACGCGTGGAATATCCGCTGACCTCCGCACGCGAGCTTGGTATCGTACGCGTTTTCGGGGCGAGACTGTGACTGATTTATCAGGGTTTTCGGCAAAACACGTACTACTCGGGGTCACCGGGGGAATTGCAGCCTATAAGGCGTGTGAGCTCGCTCGCGCGATGATGCGTGCTGGTGCAGACGTGCAAGTCGTGATGACGCCGTCTGCGACCGCCTTTGTTGGCCCGATGACCTTTCAGGCTCTGACTGGTCGTCCAGTGCGCATTGAACTTCTCGACCCTTCTGCCGAGGCAGGAATGGGGCATATTGAGTTGGCACGCTGGGCTGATTTGGTGGTCATTGCACCCTGTACTGCGCATACCCTCGCTACACTCGCGCTTGGACAGGCAGACGATTTGCTCACCACATTATGGCTTGCGACGCGAGCACAGCGCTGCGTTGCACCCGCCATGAATCAACAAATGTGGTCTGACCCCAGTGTGACGAGCCATGTAGAGCGCTTGATCGCTCGCGGTGTTCATGTGCTCGGTCCGGACTCTGGACAACAAGCGTGCGGTGACATTGGCCCGGGTCGACTGCTTGAGGTCACTGAGTTGATGCCAAGACTGGCCGCCCTCCTTGCTCAAGGCCCGTTGTCAGGGAGGCATCTCGTGATTACTGCTGGGCCAACCCACGAACCGATCGATCCAGTCCGCTTTCTCAGCAACCAGGCCTCAGGGAAAATGGGCTATGCACTGGCCAGCGCTGCCGCCGCATTCGGTGCACGCGTCACCCTTGTCAGCGGCCCTACCGCGCTTTCATGTCCCCGTGGGGTCACGCGAATCGACGTGGTGACCGCGTGTGAGATGGATAATGCGTGTCAGACCCTTCTCTCGGGAAGCCAAGTCGACTGCTTTATTGGCGCGGCGGCCGTCAGCGACATGCGACCGGCCACGGTCGCCCAAGAGAAGCTAAAAAAAGGGAAAGACGACCTGTCCACGCTGACCTTGGTCGAGAATCCAGATGTCATTTGGGGGGTCTCACATCATGCGAACCGCCCCTCCCTGGTGGTCGGATTCGCAGCTGAAACCCAAGCGCTGCTGGCGCATGCGGCCGAAAAGCGCGAACGCAAAGGACTAGACTGGATCTGTGCCAACGATGTCTCAGACGGCCAGGTGTTCGGGCAAGACACCAACTGCCTCCACTGTCTGACCGCTGCTGGACAGGTCACCTTAGGCCCCGGCACCAAGTCAGAGATTGCCCGCCAGTTACTGACCAACATCGCGACGCATTTCTCAATCGTTAAGGACACCACATGCAACTGACATTTAAGCGTCTTGACCCTCGTGTAGGACGAGATTGGCCGCTTCCCAGTTATGGGACGCCCGGCTCAGCCGGAGCGGATCTCCGCGCGCTACTCGATGCGCCGCTTGAGTTAGCGCCAGGCGAGACAGCCTTGGTCGGCACTGGTCTCGCAATTCATTTAAGCGATCCCGGATTTTGCGCACTGATCCTGCCACGCAGCGGTCTTGGTCATCAGGGGCTTGTTCTCGGTAATCTGGTGGGTTTAATCGACTCCGACTACCAAGGAGAGCTCAAACTCTCAATGTGGAATCGTGGAGCGACCACCCACCTGATCCAGCCAGGCGATCGAATCGCGCAGCTGGTCATCCTGCCGGTCCAACAACCCATCTGGCAGGAAGTCGAGGAATTTACCCAATCGTCTCGCGGGGACGGCGGTTTTGGACATACGGGGCGGACTTAGTGATGACGTCGATTGATCCAACCATCTTTCGAGCCTATGACGTTCGCGGCACTGTCCCTGCACAACTCAATGCTCACTTGGTCTACCTCCTCGGACGCGCCATTGGAACGTTGGCGCATCACCGTGGAGAACAGACCATCGTGACTGCACGCGATGGTCGACTCTCTGGGCCTGAGTTACAGCACGCACTAAATACGGGTCTCGCTGAGACGGGCATGACGGTCATCGATGTTGGGATGGTCCCGACGCCAGTCCTGTATTTTGCCGCGCTCACCATGGGCACCGGCTCTGGGGTGATGGTCACTGGAAGTCATAATCCGCCAGACTACAACGGCTTCAAGATGATGATTGCAGGGCACACCTTATACGGAGACGACATCACATCTTTGTACCAATGCATTGTCGATGAAGCCTTTCACACTGGGGCAGGACGGATTGAAGTCGCCGAGGTGTTGGATGCCTACTGCACCCGAATTCAGCAGGATATTCAGCTCAAGCGCCCACTGCGCATTGCGATGGATTGCGGCAACGGCGTCTCCGGGGTCATCGCACAGTCCTTGTTTGAGTCTCTCGGCTGTGAAGTGATTCCGCTGTTTACAGAGGTCGACGGTACGTTCCCAAACCATCACCCAGACCCTTCAAAACAGGACAATTTACGCGATGTGATCGACGCAGTACGAACCCAACACTGTGATCTCGGGCTCGCCTTTGACGGCGACGGTGACCGTGTTGGGTTCATTACCGAAACGGGAGAATCCATTTTCGCAGACCGTCTATTGATGCTGCTTGCACAAGACATGCTGTCCCGTAACCCCGGTGCAACGGTGATCTATGACGTAAAGTGCTCTCGGCACCTCGATCCCGTGATTCGTGCCGCAGGTGGTGTTCCCTGCATGTGGAAAACTGGACACAGTTTGGTGAAAGCCAAAATGAAAGCATCAAAGGCGCTGCTTGCCGGCGAAATGAGCGGTCATATTTTCTTCCAAGAGCGCTGGCTTGGCTTTGATGATGGGCTCTACACGGCAGCACGTTTGCTGGAAGTGATCTCAGCACACGCTCAGTCTGCTGGGGCCGTGTTTTCGACGATTCCCAATGATGTGTCGACACCAGAGCTCAATATTCCAGTGGATGACACTGAGAAATTCAGAATTGTTGAGCAATTGGCGACCGTCATCGCTGCACGCGGTCTTCCCCTGTCCACCATTGATGGGGTGCGCGTCGATTTGCCGGAAGGATGGGCGCTTTGCCGTTGCTCAAACACCACCCCAAACCTAGTTCTGCGATTCGAAGCCGAATCCGTTGAAGCCCTTGATTCGATGCGAAATATGATGCTTGATGCGCTGGCGGATGCCGCACCTGAGCTTGATTTGGAGACCCTATGTTGAGTTTGTCGCGTGCCACGGAAGTTGCACAGGTTCTGACTGAGGCCTTGCCCTACATCCAACGCTTTTCTGGCCGAACCATTGTGGTCAAATACGGTGGCAATGCGATGACGGAGGACGTTCTAAAAGAAGGATTCGCCCGCGACATCGTCCTGATGCAACTGGTCGGTATGCGACCCATTGTGGTCCATGGTGGCGGACCACAAATCGGTGACTTACTCTCACGTCTGAACATCGAATCAAAATTCATCGATGGAATGCGCGTGACCACTGAAGAAACCATGGACGTTGTCGAAATGGTCCTGGGTGGTCTGGTGAATAAGGATATCGTCAGTTTATTGAACCAGGCCGGTGGCCGTGCGATGGGCCTGACCGGCAAAGATGGCCAATTTATTCGGGCCACACGGATGACCATCACTCGCCAGACCCCCGAGCTTGCCGCCCCGGAAATCATCGATATTGGTCATGTTGGCGAGGTGGATTCGATCGACACTCGGATCATTACGATGCTCACCGAAAACAACGTGATTCCCGTGGTTGCACCAATTGGCGTGGGATCTCGTGGTGAGAGCTATAACATCAATGCGGATCTGGTCGCAGGAAAACTAGCCGAAGTCCTCAAAGCAGAAAAACTGATGCTGCTGACAAACACCACCGGCGTTCTCGATAAGCAAGGTCAAGTGGTCACTGGGCTTGTCGCTGAAGAAGTGAATGCGCTGATCGCTGATGGCACGATCTCTGGCGGCATGTTGCCTAAAGTGAACTGTGCGCTTTCCGCAGTGAACTCCGGGGTCAACAGCGCCCACATTATCGATGGACGTGTCCCGCATTCAGTCTTGCTAGAAATTTTCACAGATCAGGGCGTTGGCACCCAAATTCTGCGAAAACGCCTCTAGTCAGGAGCGTATCGCGCCATACTGAGCGCGATACGCAGCAATCCGCTGGCCAATCTCTGCACCAATCCGCGCATCGCTACTCGCAAACTGCAAAATATCATCTAAGGTCACAATCGAGATTGGCAGTAACGAATACTGTGTCGAAAGCTCATCCAACGCTGAGGCCTCTGAGACAGCTCCACGTTCTTGGCGGTCCACCGCCACACAAAATGCACACAACTGTGCACCAGCGTTTTGAATAAACTCAACCGACTCGCGCACCGCCGTTCCGGCGGTCACAACATCATCGACGGCCAAAATCCGTCCAGACAGGGGAGCACCAAGTAAGGACCCGCCTTCACCGTGATCTTTCACTTCTTTGCGATTAAACGACACGGGATAATCAACGCCCGACTCTGCAAATGCACAGGCCACCGCCGTCGCGAGCGGAATCCCTTTGTAGGCTGGCCCAAACAGACCATCAAATGGAATCGCCGCTGCCGTAATGGCATCTCGGTAGCAAAGACCCAGCTGTTTGAGTTGCGCCCCGGTCGAAAACACCGATGCATTGAAGAAGTAAGGACTGACCCGCCCAGACTTCAAAGTGAATTCACCAAAGGTGAGTGCTTTTGCTGCAAATGCTAATTGCAGAAATGAACGCTTGTAAGGGGCCATAAGAACCGTCTAAATTACAAATTAACAAGCGAAAGTGTACATCAGAGCGTCAGTTGTCGCGCTTTGCAAAGGATTGAACAAACTCATGCGACTTATCAGTCTCCGCGTGCGGGGCCTTGTCTCCGCAGCCAAGCAGGGACTTATCGACTGGATCGCCAGCAAGGATGCCGACATTGTCTGTCTTCAAGACGTGCGCGTGCGCGAATACAAGATCATCGATGACCCTCGATTTTGCCCCCCAGGACTGACGCCCTTTTATTTTGAGGGTGATGACGAGAAACGTGGCGGTGTATCCATCTGGACACGCACGACCCCAAAAGCCGTGATGCGTGGCTTAGGGGGGTACGACGGCGATCTCGATGGGCGCTATATTCAAGCTGATTTTGAGCATGTCAGCGTCGTCTCCCTGCTTCCGCCCAGCCCTTGGGAAGCGGACAGCGCAGTCCGTCGTCAGGCTTTCATGGAAGCCCTAGAGGTCTGGATGCGAAAAATCCGTAAAAAGCGCCGCCACTTTATCTTTTGCGGCGACTTTGGGGTTGCACATCGGACGCTGGATCTCGAGGAGTGGCACAAACACAACGAGTCCCCAGGATTTCGGCGAGAAGACCGCGCGTGGCTGGATGAGATTCTCACGCAACACGGGTATTTAGATGCCTTTCGCGAAGTCTCGGCGACCGAAGCCGCGTTTTCGTGGCTCCCCGACCCACAGGTCTTTGGTATCGCAAACCCAGGCGCATGGCGGACTGATTTGCAATTGGTGTCGGCCGAACTCAAGCGGACCATTCAGTCTGCAGCCTATGTGGCGAAGCGGCCGTTTGACGACCGGTTCCCACTGATTGTCGACTACGACCTCGAGCTCGAAGAGACTCCACTGCCTTAGCCTTGAGCTAACGCATCTTTTTGAGCCTGAATTAACGTCGCAATGCCTGCGCTGCCAAGCTCCAAGAGCTGACCCAGTTCATCGCGTGAAAATGGCGCGGCTTCCGCCGTGCCCTGGATCTCGATCAGATGCCCAGCCTCAGTCATGACGAGATTCACATCGCTCTGTGCTTGGGAATCCTCGGCGTAGTCCAAATCGAGCACCGGGACACCGCGATAGACACCCACTGAAACCGCAGCGACAAAACTCACCAACGGATCAGACTCGAGCAGGCCCGAACGCTGCAATCCATTGAGTGCATCCACTAAGGCAACCATACCCCCGGTAATCGCAGCCGTCCGCGTGCCACCGTCTGCCTGCAACACATCGCAGTCGATCGTAATCTGGCGTTCCCCGAGTTTTGACAAGTCTAACGACGCCCGCAACGCACGCCCTATGAGTCGCTGAATCTCTTGCGTTCGACCGGATTGTCGCCCCTTGGCCGCCTCGCGGTCGGTCCGCGTATTGGTCGCGCGCGGGAGCATGCCATACTCGGCAGTCAGCCAGCCTCGACCACGTCCCTTCAACCAGCGCGGCACGGACTCTTGGACTGAGGCCGTACACAAGACCTGAGTGTCTCCAAACTCCACTAAAACAGACCCCTCTGCATGCTTTGTAAATCGACGGGTTAAGTTAATTGGACGCAGCGCATCCGATTGGCGGCCACTTGGTCGCATTGGCGGTTCCTCGCAGATTGATCTAAGCTTTGGAGGATATCGGAACCCTCACTGACACCCAAGCGGGAACACGCATGCCTATCGGTCAATTGTTCGTTATCGCAGCACCTTCCGGTGCTGGCAAAACCAGTCTTGTTGCTGCATTACTCGCGCGCCTACCTGCACTCGTCGTCAGCATTTCACACACCACGCGACAACCTCGCCCCGGCGAGGTTAATGGACGCGAGTATCATTTTGTGTCGACTGCAGAGTTCAATGCTCAGCTTGCACAGGGTGATTTCCTAGAGCACGCGAACGTCTTTGGTCATTTGTACGGCACCAATCGCGAGGCTTTACTCGCGCAACTGCATCAGGGACTTGATGTGATTCTCGAGATTGATTGGCAAGGGGCTGCGCAAGTCCTCAAACAATGGCCAGAAGCGCTCTCGATTTTCATTCTCCCGCCCTCTCGGGAAGCCCTCCATGCACGGTTAATTGGCCGGAATCAGGATCATCCGGATGTTATTCATGCCCGCATGGCTGAGGCAGATGAGACCTTATCCAAAGCCCCGCTGTTCGACTACTGGATCGTCAATGACGACTTTGAGGTGGCACTTGATGAACTCAGAGCCGTTGTCTTGGCCTCGCGGCAACGACGCGCCCAGATTGAACGTCGCCACGAACGCCTTCTTAAAACCCTTCTCGGCGAGGGGTAAACACGATACCATTGACGGCTTTCTATTAGTTTGAGGATTCTCCATGGCCCGTGTGACTGTTGAAGATTGTCTGGAGCACGTTGAAAACCGCTTTGAATTGGTCATGCTCGGAACACGCCGTGCGCGGCAGTTGAGCATTGGCGGAAAAGCGCCTCTCGTCGCGGAAGAAAACGACAAGCCAACCGTCTTAGCGCTGCGTGAGATCGCTGAAGGATTCATCACGCGAGACGTCCTAGACGCCGAAGACGCAAAGACTGAAGCTGAGTTGGAAATGGCGCGTGCACGTTTCGAACCGCGTCAGCCTGTGTTTGACAACGACTTCTAAGAAATGAACGCGGCCGTCGACTCGATAGACGGCTTAAGTAGCCGTCTTGCGCGATACCTGAGTGACGACGAAATCCGTCAAATCAGGCACGCATATTTGTACTCCGAACAAGCGCACGACGGCCAAAAGCGACGCTCCGGCGAACCCTACATTACCCACCCTCTTCAAGTCGCTGAGATTCTTGCAGACATGCGCATGGACCATCAATCCTTGATGGCAGCCATGTTGCATGACGTGATTGAAGACACCGGCATCGCTAAGGATGCGCTCGAGCACCAATTCGGCTCTGCAGTGGCCGAGCTCGTGGATGGGGTTTCCAAACTCACCAACATTAATTTTGAAACCCGTGCAGAAGCACAGGCGGAAAATTTCCAGAAAATGACCCTCGCAATGGCGCGAGATATTCGCGTGATTATCGTTAAGTTGGCTGACCGGCTGCATAACATGCGAACAATCGGGTCATTAAGTCCGGAAAAACGCCGTCGGATCGCACGCGAGACGCTGGATATCTACAGCCCGATTGCGAATCGACTGGGGATGTATGAACTCCGGTCTGAGTTGCATGAACTGGCCTACCGCGCGATGTATCCGATGCGGATTGAACGCATTGAACGAGCCGTCAGTGCAGTCTCAGGCAACAGAAAAAAGATTGTCGCAGAGATTCAAGAAGCGCTCGAAAGTGCCGTCGCAAAGACAGGGATCAAAGCGCGCGTGCAAGGTCGCGAGAAGGCGGCGAACAGCATTTACCGAAAAATGCGAGATCAGCGCAAATCGTTCACTGACATCATGGATGTGTATGGGTTTCGGATCATCACGGACACAGTCGATGAGTGCTATCGCGTGCTTGGTATCGTGCACAATCTATACAAGCCAAAGCCAGGGCGTTTCAAAGACTACATCGCCATCCCCAAGGCAAATGGCTACCAATCGCTTCACACGACGTTGTTTGGGATGCATGGTGTCCCGATCGAGATCCAAATCCGGACGAATGACATGGAAGCGATGGCCTCTGGAGGCATCGCCGCACATTGGCTCTATAAGACCGGCTCTGAAGAGGGGGCTGCGGTTCAGCGCACCAACCGTTGGTTGAAGGGGTTACTCGAAATCCAACAACGCGCAGGCAGTTCTCTGGAGTTTATCGAAAACGTCAAAATCGATCTTTTTCCAGACGATGTTTACATCTTCACCCCCAAGGGGCGAATTATGGAGTTGCCCACGGGGGCGACCGCAGTCGACTTCGCCTATGCCGTCCACACGGACATTGGAAATCGCTGCGTTGCGTGCCGAATTGATCGCGCACTCGCACCCTTGTCATCGGTGCTGCAAAGCGGACAAACCGTTGAAATCATTACCTCAAAGGGTGCCAAGCCTAACCTTGCTTGGCTGTCCTTTGTGGTCACTGGGAAAGCACGCTCAGCGATCCGGCATTTCTTGAAAAATCAGCAGCGGTCAGAATCCGTCCAACTCGGCCACCGCCTTCTGGCACGCGCATTGGCGAACCTTGGCGGCAGTTTTGAGCACATCGACCCGGATCGTCTGGCACTCCTACTCCGTGAGGCTGAGTTGGCTGAACTTGACGATGTCCTCGAGGAGATTGGCTTAGGCAACCGCGTGGCCTATTCCGTGGCAAGACGCTTGTTGTCAGCACGGGAAGACGCGCCCGCAACGCTGTCAAATGGCGGTGAGACAAGACCGCTGGCCATTAAGGGGTCTGAAGGTCTTCTGACCAGCTACGCCAAATGCTGTCGTCCGATCCCGGGGGACCCAATCATTGGGCACATCTCAAAAGGACGTGGCATGGTCATTCATCAGGAAGCCTGCCACAACATGACCGATATTCGTGACAATCCCGAAAGGGCCGTCATCTTGGCATGGGATACAGAGCTCACGGGTGAGTTCTATACCAGCCTGAAAATCCTGGTGGAAGCAGATCCCAATGTTATTGCTCACATTGCGGCCGCAGTGACGGATGCGGATGCCGCGATTGATCGTATTCATCGAGAAGAGCGCGACGCCAAGACCAGTGTCATTTCTTTAGACGTCGGTGTTCGAGATCGACAGCACCTTGCCGCTGTCGTTCGCGCCGTCCGAAAAATTAAATCCGTGGTCAAAATCACCCGTATTCGAACTTAGGACAGACAGATGAACAGAAGCATCATTGCGTCCGCGGACGCGCCCGAAGCAATTGGCACCTACTCACAGGCCGTGAAAGTGGGACAAACCACCTATCTCTCCGGGCAAATCCCACTTATTCCCGAGACCATGGCCCTGGTCGAAGGTGATATTGAAGCAGAAATCAGACAGGCATTTTCTAATCTTCGCGCTGTCTGCGAAGCAGCCGGAGGCTCGCTGAATCAGTTAGTCAAGCTCAATGTCTATCTTACAGATCTGAGTCATTTCCCGGTCGTCAACGCGGTCATGGAAGATCTCTTCGACGCACCTTACCCGGCACGCGCCGCTCTGGGTGTCGCGGCGTTGCCGCGCAATGCGCGTGTGGAGGTCGACGGGATCCTGGTGTCTTAACGCAATCCCTCACGTAGCGTGGGGTACTGAAGGACAGGCATCAACTCAGCATATTCGGTGGCTATGCGACGCCCCTGCGTCGCCGCAAGCAGTGGCTGGGTCGGATCATCCAACCACTGGAATAGCGCATGATAGGTGACCGACAGTTGATCCACCCCATGAATTTCTCGTGGCATCGGATGCTCTGCGAGTAACGCCCGAGCAAAGGCAATCAACCACTGGACGGCATCCTCCCGATGCATTCGATTGGAGACCGTCTCAAGGCCGATCTGGGCTCGCATCGCTGGGTTCCGAAGCCTGCCTGCTGACCCCTGATCGTAGAGCCCACTGAACCGAAGCACGTGGCTCCGAGACCGCTGCGCGAACGCACACTCTGCTTCCCAGAGTAACTTTCCTCGCCAAGACTCTGGCTCAGGCCGCGTTGACTCAACACAACGCCC
>RFUY01000046.1 GCA_009922705.1 Gammaproteobacteria bacterium | reverse complement strand
ATTAAGTGCGCCAGCTGAGTGGCACGCAAGCGAAGGACTGGCGACTCATTCGCTGGCGAGGCGACCACAATCGACTTCTTGAGCCCTTCCGCTCCCAGTGTGTCAGCAATGAACTCACGGACCTCACGACCCCGCTCGCCAATCAAACCAATCACGACCACATCGGCTTTGGTAAACCGGGTGATCATCCCGAGAAGGACACTTTTCCCCACACCCGAGCCGGCGATGAGACCAATCCGCTGCCCTTTGCCAATTGTCAGCAGGCCATTGAGCGTTTTAACGCCCACATCAAGGACCTCCTGAATGGCCCCGCGCTCCATTGGATTGACAGGCAGCCCAGACAGCCCGAGGGTACGCTCACACTGAGGGGGCGCTTTGCCATCGAGTGGTTGCCCGAGACCGTCTAAGACGCGTCCCAATTGCGCATGACCGACGCGCGCTTTGGCGGTTGCACTGATCAATCGGACACGGGCGCCCGGACCCACCCCAGAGGGTTCATTAAAGGGCATGAGGTAGAGGGTGTTGTCGTAAAAGCCAACGACTTCCGCGTCAATGGCCGCATGATCCAGACCCTCGATTCGGCACAGTGCACCCAAGGGAGCGACTAGACCGCGCGCTTCCAACATCAATCCCACAACCCGCACAAGCGTTCCAGTGGATTCCACCTGCGCAGGTTTGATCTGCGGAATCACGGATTCAACCCAGCGTTCAAATTTCATCATGGGCGAGGATCCAAAGCATCATCGGATGCATCTTCATCCGACAACGGATTCGCCAAATCCTCTGCTTGGTGGGACTCAGACACACCGTCACCATACTCCACTGTGGAGGGGTCCGAGACAGTCTCAACAGACTGCCAATCCACGATTGTCGCATCCTCGTCAGATACCCAGCCTGGCGCCACCTCAGCGGGCCAAACCGAGGCCTCACCTGCGACGCCTTCGGCAAACATCGATTGTGCCCAGGGTTGCTGGGTTCCAAAAATGACCGCCACCAGCTGATCCAGACGATGTTGGATTAAATCTTCAATGGCAGAATCATTCATTTGAATCGAGACATCGCCTCGCGCTAATGACGGGTCTGCGCGAACTTCGAGTCCCTCAAGCGAACCACCGAGAGTGCTGAGATACTGCGCGAGATCGTCTGGATGTAACCGTAAAACGGGGGGTTTTAGCGGAATTTGTCCCTCTAAGTGATCTAAACAGCCTTGGACTAAGCGGGCAATGGCTGTTGAGCTTAGGGTCAATTCACCACGTACCAACTGACTTGCGACATGGATCGCAAGCCGAGATAAGGGCTCAAAAAACTGACCAACTTGCTGAGATGCTTCAGTGACCCGCGCGGTCAATTCGACCAGCGCCTGCTTAGCGTCTGCCATCTCACGAGCGGCCTCTTCTCGCAGGCGAGCCTCTGTCTCTTCAATCGCCTGCGCGCGCTCGGTGTCTTTCGCGTTCAGGGCCTGTTCGAGTTCGGCAATTTTCGCATCGTATTCAACACGCAGGCTCACTTCAGTTTCCGCCCGCGCCATCGCCAACTGAGATTCCAACCACCCGGGATCTGGTTCAGTCACGGGAACCGCTGCACTTTCTTCGGACCCTGGGTCTGAAGCGCCTGTTTCAACATCTAGCTCGATGGTGATCTCGTCCTCAGGTAAGGGATGAGACGTTTCAAGACACTCCGGCTCATCAACCGCGATCTCCCAAGGTTCACCGCGGTTCAATCGCTCAAGTTGCTCACTGCTGAGAGTTTTGATCGCCAATGGCTCGAACACCACATCCTCGCCCGCGAGTCGCCAAGCCGCCTCTTCGAAGCGCTGATCGACCTCACGATTGAGCAAGTCATCCAGCGCAAACGGGATCACTTCGTCTTCCGCTGAGGAGATGTAGACGCGTTTAGACGAAGTCATCACCGCGTCCCGCCAAGACTAATTCACCGGAATCCGACAACTTCCGTGCGGTCCGCATAATCTTCTTCTGCGCATCTTCCACATCAGAAATCCGAATCGGACCTTTGGCTTCCATATCATCGATAAACATGACACGGGCACGCGAGGACATGTTGCCAAAGAACTTCTCTTTGCAGGGCTCGCTCGATCCTTTCAGCGCCGTCATCAACAAATCAGGCTCGACGTTGCGCATGATCACCTGAATGGCGCGATTATCGACATCCACCAAGTTCTCAAAGGTGAACATGTTGTCTTGAATCTGCTGTGCGATTTCTTGGTCAAGGTTCAACAATCCAGACATCACCTGAGTTTCCAGGTCCACCTTGGCAAAGTTCATGATTTTGGCAGCCGCAGAGACCCCACCCACGCTCGACGAGCGTGCCGATGAGTTCGAGCTGAACTGCTTCTTCATGATCGCTTCCAACTCTTCCATCGCAGCTGGCTGCACGGTTTCGAGTCGTGCCACTCGCTGCATGATTTCCGGACGCGTTTCTCGAGGCAGGAAGTTCAAAACATCCGCTGCCACTTCATATTCCAACACGGACAAAATGATCGCGACCACCTGCGGATGCTCATTTCGGACCATGTCAGCGATCGCACGCGCGTCCATCCAACGCAGGATTTCAAGCCCTTTGCTCGACTGACCAGGCATAATGCGACCAAGCACTGACGCGGCCTTATCCTCGCCCAACGCCTGTTTCAAGACGCTTTCGACGTAATCCGAGGAACCAAGCCCAAGACTGGTTTGCTGTTTCAGGGTCGTGACAAACTCATCCAACACATAGTTGACAGCTTCCTGTGACAGATCCGCTGCACTGACCATGGCGGCGCCAATCGCCTGCACTTCTTTCGGGTTCATGTATTTAATGATCCCCGCTGCTTCTTTCTCACCCAACAGCAGCAGTAACACCGCCGCTTTTTCGGTCGAGGTCAGGCCATCAATCTCGTCGCGGACCTTTTCCGACAAGACCGAGGGTGCAAACGGATCCTGATTCTTTTCATCCGCCATGAGTTCGCTCCTAGCTGGCCTTGATCATGTGCTTCAACACATTGGCGACGCGACCAGAATCTTCCTGCACCAGCATTCGGATTAAGGCCACTTTGTCGTCATAGGTGTTTGCTGTATCCAGTAGATCCACAGAAATCGACGACTTCTTCGGCTTCAATTTCGCGCGGATCTCTTCCAGGGTCTCCCCTTCACCGATTTGGATCTCATCCTCATTGACAGGCTCTTCGCCCGCTGCGGCTTGTGCTGCAGCCATCGCCAGCTGCTGCGCCTGCGCTTCCACTTGCGCCACCGCCAAAGCCTTACGCTCATACGGCAGTGGGATGCTCAGAAGCTTATAAGCGATTGGACGCACGACCACAAAGATCAGGATCAGGAAGGCAAGAATTGCCAGGCCACCTTCGATGGTATTCAGCAATAAAACATTCTCATACCAGGGCATCACAGGCTCCTTATTAGCCTCGACATCAAAGGGTGTGGCGACCACTGCGACCACATCACCACGGGTTTCATCATAATTCACCACGCCCCGAATCAGGTCATTTAACCGATTTAATTCAGAGGCAGAAATTTCAGGTGTGTTGGGTCCCTCAAAATCTGTGGGATCCGTTCCCTCCGGCGCAACCGGATATTCGCCAGGCGCGAAACGATTGACGGCTACCGCAACTGAAACACGTTTGACCGCACCTGAGGCATCACGCACCGTCCGAATAATACGGTCCATCTCGTAGTTTCGAGTCGTCCGGCTGGAAATCGTTTCACCAATATTCGCACCACCTTTACTCGTGGCCGACCCATCCAGCGTAAATTCAGAATCCTGAGGTGGCTGGTTGGTGGTTGATCCGGGAACACCCTCGGCATCAGCACGGGCAGTTCGATCCAAAGAGAGCACTTCTGATCGGGTCACTGCACCTTTCGCATTGGGGTCATAGGTCTCAAACGTACTCTCCACTTCCGTGAAATCGAGTACGACATCGACCTGGCTACGAACGTTGTCTTCGCCATAGATGGGCCCGAGCAATTGATAAATCCGATTGCGGTAGGTTTCCTCAATCCGCTGCTTGTGTTGCAACTGTGCGGCGGTCAGTCCAAGCGCGCTGTCGCGCGCGGTATCGCTGAGCAGGTTGCCTAAATTATCGACCACCGAGACGTCGTCTGGAGAGAGATACGGCACACTCGACGCGATCAAATTGATGATCGCGCGCACATGGCTGTCGTCAATGTGACGACCCGGATAACGACGCAGTACCACAGACGCTTTGGGTGGCGTCCGGTCACGAACAAACACGCTTTGTTGTGGAATCGCGAGATGTACACGGGCATGCTGAATACTAGCAATTTGCACAATACTTTTGGCCAGCTCCTGTTCAACGGCAGCGGCATAATTCGCCTGCTCCATGAACTGACTGGTCGTGATATTGGCGGACTCTCGAAGCGCATCGAACCCAAGCGCACCGCCTTCGGCAGGAATCCCTTTGGAGGCGAGATAAATCCGAGCCTCATGGAACTGCTCAGCCGGAACTTCCAATTGCCCAGAGGAGCGATTGATCATGCCGGTAAATCCGCCCTCCTTCAGAGACTCCATCGCCGATTGGCGATCAGTGTCTGTCATCCCTGGAAAGAGGGGACGATAGACAGGCTCCTGCAGGGCCGAGTAGATGACAAAAAACACCAAAAAGATGATGAGCATCATCACCGCGGGGGTTGCCTTTTTGACCGCAGGTTCCAGGAGGATGTCTTTCATGCTCGGGAACATCTGAATCAGCCGCGCCTGCATCCCAGTCGGCGCTGACGCAGCCGCTAATCCTTTGGGATCGGTGACTGCAGGCGTCTGTCCAGCTTGGGCGGCTTGAGCAGTCAAGGTCTGCATTTCGTTTGCTGTGGTTGCCATGATGCGCTATCGCTCCGTTATACCGGCATGTTCATGATGTCTTCATACGCCTTCAGGACCTTGTTTCGGACCTGAAGCGTGGCCTCGAAGGCCAACGAAGACTTCTGCATACTGATGACCACATCGGTCAAAGGAATGTCCTCACCACGCTCGTAGGCTGAGCGCAGATTGGAGGCTTCCATTTGTGCTTGATTCACTTGATCAAAAAGCGCTCGCACCGCTTCATTGAACTGGGGCTTAGTCGCCACAGCGGTGTCGATCTGAAGCTCAGGAACGCGAGTCTCCTGCGCCTTGTGTTGATAGGCACGAATCTGGTCCATGACCGATTGCGCACCTAACGCAGCTGTTTTATCGATCATCGTTCACTCCTCACGCAAAACTGGATTGCGAGAGATGGGTCGCAGACCCAAACTCGCGTAACTTGGCGATTTTGTAGCGCAAAGTCCGAGGGCTAATGCCCAATTTCTTCGCCGCTTCATCCCGCGTTTTGGTAGACCGAATGGCTTCTAAAATGACCTCTTGCTCACTTGCACGCACGGCCGCGTGCAGATCGGTCGCACTCTGCGGCTGAACCTCTGAAAACTGGGGTAACTCACGACGTGGTTCGAACTGCTCCGGATAGGCATAGCTTGGCGTATAACGCGGCTCTGTCCGTGTGATCGGCTCATCCAGCAAGATGTGCTCAGCATCAATCCGTCCACTCTCAGAAAACACCAACGCCCGTTGGATGACGTTGTCTAGCTCACGGACATTACCGGGCCAGTGATACGCAAACAGCTGCCGTAACGCCGCATCGGTAAATTGCGCCTGTGGATTCCCATGCTTGGCTGCGAGACTCTTCGCTAACGGCAAGATATCCCCTGGCCGGTCTGCGAGCGTCGGAATCTGCAACTTGAAAGCACTGATTCGATAGTACAAATCTTCACGAAACTGTCGCTCTTCGATCCCTTTTTTCAAGTCGCGGTTGGTGGCAGCGACGAGGCGGAAGTCCAGACGGATCGGTGATCGGCCGCCAAGGCGCGTGACCTCTTTTTCCTGAATCACACGCAACAACTTGGCCTGTAACTGAATCGGCATTTCACCGATTTCATCCAGAAAGACAGTGCCTCCCTGGCCCTGCTCGAAAATACCCGGCAGTTCACGCGCAGCCCCAGTGAAAGCACCCTTCTCGTGACCAAATAACATGTCTTCGACCAGGTGCTCTGGCATCGCCGCACAGTTCATGGCAACGAAAGGCTGCTGACTCCGTGGCGACAGCGCATGGATGACACGCGCTAAGACCTCCTTCCCGGTCCCTGTCGGCCCATTCAGCAATACCGCTGCATTCGTCCGCGCTAATCGCTCGGCGAGTGCCAGCAAATGCTGTGACTTCGGATCCATAAAAATAAACTGAGAGGTGTCCATTGGCTGTTGGGCTGGTGCCACATCCATCACCGCCTCTTCAGACGCTTCGGTCACAGGCGCCTCTGGCGTCACCTGCAGGACATCTTGCCACTGCTGTTCGTCGATTTGACCAATGACAACATGACCCGCATCGACATTCTGTCGCTGAATCCATGCCGCATCACGCGCCTCGACACGGAAGACCACCCGGGCCTCGGCAGTGAACTGTTTCACTGTTCTTAGGACACGGGACAAGTTTTGATCCGCGGGGCAATCAATGATGATGGCTGCTAAGCGCTTGCTATAGGGCCCCAGACTTGAGGTATCGCGAACCAATGCGGTTTCGAATCCAAGCTTCAACACCACACGCTCGATATCGGACATTGCAGGCCACTTTGGGTCGACCAACGCAATCAGGTTTCGGGATGTTTGTTTCAAAATTTGGCTCCACTTGGGTTAACAACACCCAAGGGATAGCAAGCGGCATGCCAAAGCCGGCAAAGCGGCAGAATACGGCCATTTCCGGTCCCGGCAAGGCGTTGTCACAAGCGGCAATGCCGCGTGCTGACGGGATTCCGACAGCCTAGATCAATTGATATTTATTGATCTTTTCAATCAGCGTCGTGCGCTGCACGTTGAGGAGTCTTGCCGATTGCGACACATTGCCGCCGGCTTCCGTCAACGCTTGTTGAATGAGTGTCTTCTCAATCTCTGCTAAATGATCACGGAGATGCACACCGCGTGCCGGCATCGACGTGTACCCCTGAGCCAGCATGATCGTCTCTTCGACTGGATCGAGCTCTGCATCATCTTCAAGCAACGAAAAGTCGAATTGTTCCTGAATTGGATTGCCTTCATTAAAGACATGTGCGGTAGCCGCACCCTTGGCGGCAACTTCGCGCGGCAGCAAACTGGATGGAATCCGAGCGAGCGAGACGCGTTGCTTCGGATAAAAGCAGGAGAGGCGTTGGATCACATTCACCAGCTCACGAATGTTGCCTGGCCAACGGTAATCACACAGTGCATTCATTAAACTCGAATCGAAACTTGAGGCCTCACCATCAACCGCAAACTTTTTCAGGAAATGAATGATCAACTCAGGGATGTCATGGCTCCGCTCTCTCAGCGCGGGCAATAGAATTGGGATCACGTTGAGTCGATAGAACAAATCTTCCCGAAACTCCCCATTCTCCATGCGGATCTCTAAATCACGATGGGTCGCGGCCACGACACGCACATCCACAGAGACTGCACGCGTTGAGCCAATCGGATCAATGGAGCGTTCCTGCAACACACGCAGCAGCTTGACTTGGGTCTCAAGCGGCATGTCACCGATCTCGTCCAAAAACAACGTGCCTTTGTGTGCGAGTTCGAATCGGCCAACACGATCAGAGATCGCGCCCGTAAATGCGCCCTTCTTGTGTCCAAAAAGTTCTGACTCCAGAAGGTCTTTGGGGATCGCACCACAATTGACAGGGACAAAGGCCGATTTTTGACGACTGGACAGGCTATGCAATGCCTGTGCGACTAACTCTTTGCCGGTCCCGCTTTCGCCAAGAATCAGCACACTGGCATCAGATTGCGCGGCTTGGCGAATCAAACCCCGGAGTTCGGAAGCGGCACGACTTGAGCCAATAATTTGATCAAGAGCCATACCGGTCTCGACTGTCCTTATGATCTGTCAGATGTTGACCCGTAAAACCTAGGGCATCTGCGATCGGAGGTCAATCACTGCCGGGGGAATGGCGCCCTTAATCTGGCAAATGCTGAAGATACTGCTTGTGGTGGTACACCGTCCCTTGCCGCGAGGGAACCTCTTGAAGTTCAAGGAACTGCGCCAACGACTGCACGTCGGTCGTGTGCGCATAGAGACCTGAGCGTCCCATCGCGGCAGCCGAGGCAGTGGCCTCGGGCACATCCAGGTCCGGAAACTCACCAAACAGCTCTTTAAATAGGGGCCCACGAAACGGCCCCTGTAGTTCAGGTACCAGGGCTGCATGCACCCCTGGATGCACGGACTGAACGTCCAATTGCATGTTAACTCACCTGCGCCATCGGACGCTGCGCAAGCAGCTCAGGCACCTGTTGCCATGCATCACGGATCTCGCTCATTAAGCGATTGACTTCCCGCACAGCCTCGAGATCGTTGCGCAAATTGGCATGCAACAAGCGACGGGTGCAATAGTCATACAGATCGCCCAAGTTGGTCGCAATCTCGCCACCGCGCTCATAGTCGAGAGAGCCCTGTAGTCCCAATACAATGCGAATTGCACGTGAGAGTGAGTCCCCTTTTTCTTGGATTTCATTGCGTTCGATTTGCCCTTCAGCGGCTGCTAAGGAATCAATCAAGCCATCAAACAGCATTTGGATCAGTTGCACGCTGTCTGCGTAAGCAGTGCCTGCGCGAACACTGACATCACCGTAACTTTCGAGCGCTTTGTTGCGAAGTGCCATTGAAGAATCCCCTTCGGTTCACATCTTGTTGTAAGACATAAATCGGTGAGTCAGCGGACTTCTTTAGCGGTTTTCCGTTATTCCGGACAATTTTGATAGTTGGAGGACAGACACTGGGCAGCACGCTGCTCTGCGAGGGCGATTGCGGCCGCGTCAAGTTCAAGCGTTGCCAGATAATTGAGCTCTTCGGCATCAGCGAATCCCTGGTCTTTCGCGATTTTAGACCAGACGAAGGACGCCTCCGGTTGCATGCGCCCAAGATCCCCTGAGAGCAACAGATAGGACAACATATACTGTGCCTCGGGATACCCCTGTTTCGCAGCGTCTAAGAAGCCGCGATAGGCCTCCACAAAACTCTGTGCAGTGCCGCGCCCCGAGAAGTGCATCAGTCCAACCATGTATTGTGCTTCAGCAAGCGTGTCTGCGGCCGCAGCCCGAAACCGCCGATAGGCCTCTCGATCATTGACCTGTGTGCCATATCCTGAGTAGTACAAGAGCCCAAGATTCAGATTTGCTTCTGGTAGGCCTTGGTCGGCCGCTTGTCGGTACCACACCATGGCCTCAGGGTAATTTTGCGTGACCCCAAGTCCTCGTTCGTACATCAATCCGACGTTATTTTGCGCCTCAGCCACACCCTCGCGAGCCAAGGGCAGCCAAGACCGCATCGCCGTCGAGTAATGACCGCGCTCGAGTGCTCGTACACCCGGCTCGACCGTCGTCTCGTTTGCAAACACCACAGGGTTCACGCAAAGCAAGAGGGCGAGGAATGTCCGCTTAACCCCCGTCAACAATGACTTCAATCCGCCGATTCCGGGATCGTCCTGCGGCCGTCTCGTTGCTATCCAAAGGCTGCGTATCTGCATATCCAACGACAGTGACTCGTCCCTGCTGTAATTCAGTGTTTCCGAGCAGATAGTCTGCCACAGCGGCTGAACGTGCTGCAGATAAATCCCAGTTTGACTGGAACCGTTCGCTGAAGGCGATCGGCACATTATCCGTGTGACCCGCGATAGTGACAGTGCCGTTGGTCTGAGCCACCGCAGTCCCCACCCGATCCAGCAGAGGCAGAAACGCGGGTTGCAGATCAGCAAAGCCCGACCGGAATGAACCCTGCTCGGCTAATCGGACGATAATCTTGTCCCCTTCCCGCTCGACTTCCGCCAAGCCTTTGGCGATGTCCTCGGATAACTCCATCCGAATCTGCTCAAGCTTATCCTGGAGCTGCTCCTCGCTATTTGAGCCGCCTGTTCCCCCTTGAGACTGGCCACTTTGCGCCAGATCGCCGCTCTG
Organism: Gammaproteobacteria bacterium; assembly: GCA_009922705.1. Taxonomy (GTDB): domain Bacteria; phylum Pseudomonadota; class Gammaproteobacteria; order Pseudomonadales; family Litorivicinaceae; genus HIMB30. The sequence continues at coordinate 1,019 of RFUY01000046.1, read as the reverse complement.
TTGGCCAGATTCCGCCTGATCGCGGACCGCCACCTCACTCGCCACCTGTGCTTGCGCATCGGCGACTTTGGCGAAAATCTCAAGCGTTTCTTGAGACACAAGACCACCCTGAGCGCGGCCGTCATCGGTAGATCCTTCACCACCGCTGGTTGCCGGTGAGGTAAGTTCAACAACGATCTTCTCGTCTTCCACCTTCACTTCAACTTGACCCTCAGCAATTTCCTTCGCGAGTAACTGCTCGACCGTGCGGAAATCCGCATTGTCTTTAAAGTCTTCGGTTTTATTGGAGGTCTGTAATTCAACTTCCTTCCGGGTCTGATCGGTGGTCTTCTGCTGCACCGTCTGGATCGGTGTTGGCTGCGAGACAGCTGGCGAGAACTGTTTTGCGATCAAGCTCTGTGCTTTCGGCGGCTCGACCGTCGGCACCAACCGCTGCACACCAAAAGCAGAACGCATCGAACCGGAGATCTGTTTGTACTTCGGCACATTCATTTCCGCGAAGGACAGAATCAACACGAAAAACGCCATCAACAGCGTCGCCATATCGGCAAAGGTCGCCATCCATGCGGGAGCACCCCCTTTACAGGGTGCACACTCTTCGCACTTTTTCGGGGGATCCTCCTCCGGCGGGTCGTCAGGCGGCAGCTCGTCTTCCTCAGGAACGACCACAGGGGCAGGAGCTGCCGCAGTCGCCTGATCAGGAGCCTCAGAGCCGTCGGGGCCTTTGGTGTCTTCTGCCATGGTGCTTTATCCTCAGCTCGCCGCAGCAGCCATGGCTTTTTCACGCGCTTTCGGATCGAGGAATGATCCCAACACGTCACCCATCACCCGCGGGTTGCCACCTTCATTGATGAACATCACTGCTTCGATAATCAGTGCGTTATTCAGCGCTTCCATGTCACTCTTGGTTTTCAGCTTCATCGCACAGGGAATCAGAATCACGTTTGCCAACAACGCGCCATAGAGCGTTGTGAGCAATGCAACCGCCATGGCTGGTCCGATCGATTTTGGATCCGACA
>RFUY01000045.1 GCA_009922705.1 Gammaproteobacteria bacterium | reverse complement strand
TGACCAGTCAGTTTGAAAACCAGTTGCGGGCCCTGTTGGACCTCCCACTTGGCTCAACCGCACTCACGCGATCTGCGGTCATGTTGAACTTAGTCGGTGCTCCCGGATATCAGGGGACACCAGTGTTTGACGGTCTATCGACGCTGTTGGCGATGCCAGACGTGCATGTGCATTTGTATGGCAAAACAGAGTGTCGTCCGGGACGGAAAATGGGGCACATTACAGTGCTCGGTGAGTCGATGCCTGAGCTGATTGCTCTTGCTGAGACGATCGCATCGAGCGTGGTGATTCGGGGAGAGAACCAGCAATGATAGTGCGTGTAGGCGTGATCATGGGATCAGATTCAGATTGGCCCGTCATGGAAGGGGCGGTGAAGGCACTGCAACAGCTGGAGGTTGGCGTCGAAGCCACCGTTGTTTCGGCCCACCGAACGCCTGATCGGTTGGTGCAGTATGCCAAAGAGGCCGCTGATCGTGGCTTGGATGTGATTATTGCTGGGGCGGGTGGTGCAGCTCACCTCCCAGGGATGGTGGCTTCTATGACCGCCTTGCCGGTGATTGGCGTTCCGGTAATCGCGACGAGTCTCAATGGCCAAGATGCGTTGCTCTCTATTGTCCAGATGCCGCAGGGGGTTCCCGTGGCGACAGTTGCAATCAATGGGGCATTCAATGCGGGGTTGTTGGCAGCACAAATGTTGGCGATTAGCGATGTTGGGTTGCGTGCGCGGTTAGTGGCTTACAAGGCTCAATTGGCAACTGCAGTACTTCAAAAAGCGGCTCGCGTTGAGGCGCAAGTGACCCCCTAGTCTTGGTATGCCTTGGCGAGGCGCTGGTAGTGCGCAGCGGAATACAGGAGGTGGGTGATCTCAGTTTCGCTGAGGGCGCGCGCTTGTTTTGCGGGACTGCCAACATACAGGTAGCCTGACTCCAGACGCTTGCCCGACGCGACCAGTGCGCCTGCGGCAATGATGACGTCCGATTCAATATGAGCGCCGTCTAAAATGGTGGCACCCATGCCGACCAAAATGCGGTCTTCTAAAGTGCATCCATGTAAGCAGGCTTGGTGGCCAACAGTGACATCGCAACCGATGATGAGCGGCTGTCCCCCTGGGGTGTAGGGGCCATCATGCGTGCAATGCAACATAGCCAGGTCTTGGATGTTCGTGCGGGCGCCAATTGTGATCGTATTGACGTCTCCTCGTAGAACGGCTCGCGGCCAGATCGAGACGCCAGACGCTAAATTGACTTGGCCTATGACCGTTGCATCCACATCAATATAGACGTCTTCGTCAATGATTGGGTGGTGATTGAGAAACGCGCGGATGGACATGAGCGATCCTTGTGATTTTAGGGCAAGGATCTATGATACCCGCAGAGGATCCAGAACATGACAATCAAACGTTTTATTGCTGGTGCGGTGTGTCAAGCGTGTGGACAGCAGGACAAGGTGCGGGCATGGGATGATCCGAACGCGCAGGCCATGTACAGAGAGTGTGTGGCCTGCGGGTATACCGATGTGCTGGCGCACGCATCCGAACACACAAGTGAACTCCTCACGCGCGTCAACTATACCGATCCCGTCTTCGATGAGGATGTTTCGCCGGTCCGTATTTTGGATCCACGGTCAATGCACTGACTGACCGAGCGCGTGGGGAAGTTGTAGCCCGAGGCTCAAGGTACGAACGCTACCGAATAGGATAAAGGCCGCCAGTAACTGCTCAAGGTGAGCCGTGCCAAAAATCCAGAGCCCACTAAGCCACGCCAGACTTGCAAGAAACATACTTGCGCACATGGCCATCGGCCGGAGCAGCCCAATAAAGACGCCATCCAGCCAATAGGACCCTGCGAGTACGGCTAGGATCCCGTAGAGCCATGGTAATAGAGAGATGGCGCGTTCAGCGACGAGCGCATGGAGGGTCAGTTGACTCAGTAGTGCCTCTGCACCGAAGTAATAACTCACAATCAGGACGACGGTGGCGCAGCCAGTGGTGATGGCGCCGGCCCAGAGACTCTTGTGCAAGCGTTCAGACTCCTGCCGACCCACTGACTGTCCGGTTTCGATTTCAGAGGCAAAGGCAAACCCATCCAGGGCATAGGCTGCTGTCGATAGCAAAATAAGTAAGAGTCCCAGTGCCGCGGCGTCGGTTGCACCCAGTGAGGCGGCATACAACGTCAACATCACGAAGACGGCTTTGAGCATCAGAGTGCGTAAAAAGAGTGGAAGATTTAGCGTCAGCATGTGTCTGATCTTTGCGCCCGAAAGACGTAACTGGAGCCATATCTGCCTCCGCCAGTGCCTGTGTGAAATCAGTCCGAGCGCAACCAGAAGACCGCCACACTCGGCAAAGACCGTCCCGAATGCAATCCCTTGGATTTCTAATTCGAGCTGTATTGCGAGCACGTAGTTGGCGCAGAGATTGACGATATTGACACCAAGGGCCAACGCCAGGGTGACTCGCGTCATGCCTTGACCAATAAAATACGCAGAACACACATAGGTCGCTAACACGATCGGTGCGGTCCAGATTCGAATCCTGAGGTAATCCAGTAATTGTGCTTGAATCCCGGGGTCTGGGTTGGCGAGTTCGAGGAGTGTTGGTTCGATCAACCACCAGAGTCCAACGAGAAGGCATCCCAAAACGACTGCGAGTGCAAGTGCATTGCTTAGAATGGATAAAATCTCAGCGGTGTCTTCACGGCCACTGGCTTGCGCAATAAGTCCAGTGGTTCCCATGCGCAGGAATCCACAACTCCAAAAGATCAGCGTGATGAGTTCTGCACCAACCACGACCGCTGCAAGATGTGCTGGTGAGGACAAATGGCCGGCGATTGCAGTATCAGCGAGACCTAACAAGGGCGTTGCCGCGTTCGCCAGAATGAGAGGCCACGCGAGCGAGCAGTGCCGTATTAGCGCCTGTCTGAGCACGCGAGATCAACGATCTGACGCTGTGGATTCGCTCGCCGCGCCTTGAGAATTGTCAGAAAGTCGTTGGGATCTTTAACATGCGGTGGTGCTTGTGGTCCGCCCTCGCGCTTACGCGCTAAGGCCACTAAGCGCAGCATCCAAAACCGCAGTGCTGCCGTCTCAAGTGCCCCAGCCCAGGCGTCTGCTTCCGCGGGTGTCAGGGGTCGTTGTTGGCAGTAGGCGCGTGTCAGTGCGACTGCGCGTTGCTCATCCAATGCGCCATCGGGGAGAGAGCACCAGTCGTTGAGTGTGACGGCCAAATCAAAGAGAAAAGCACCATCGCAAGCATTGTAAAAATCGATGATGCCAGAGAGCGTTTCGTTGTCGAATAGTGCGTTATCGCAAAAGAGGTCACCATGAATGAGCCCAGAGGGTAAGTGTGTTGATCGCTCGACAAAGTCGCGTGAGCGAGCGATCTGATCGCGCAATAAGGCGTCGTAGGGAGCGGGAACGAGGTCAATCACCCGTTCCACATTGCTTTCCCACCAGTCCATCCAACGGTGGTTGACGCGATGCATCGGATAGTGGCCTGAGACCTGATGCATCCGGCCAAGGGCGTCGCCAATTTGGCGGCATGCAGTGACCGTGGGAGTCCCGATGGCACCCCCCTTAAGTCTCGGGAATAAGACGGCTGGCTTGCCTTTCAGGACGTGGAGGCGCTCACCTTGCTGGTCCGGGTAGGGAACGGCAACAGGAACGTGATCTGCGCCGAGGCGTCGATTGAGTTCGATAAAAAAGGGGATCTCGTCTGCAGTTTGCTCTTCAAAGATTTGCAAGACGGTCTCGTTAGCCCCGAGGGTGACAAAGTAGGTCGTATTCTCCACACCAGCGTCGACCCCGCGAAATGAGTTTAGGGGGCCGAGATTAAAACGCGCTGTAAAGGCACGCATCTCCGCTTCGGTAACGGTTGTATAGACGCTCATGAACCAATCCTTGTTAAGCGCGGTATTATGCCCGTTCAATCGTAAATTCGACACTGCCTCGGAGTCGTCATGACAGAACCGCTGGTCCTTGTAGATGGATCATCCTATTTGTATCGGGCTTTTCATGCCCTGCCGCCGCTGACAACCAGTCGGGGACAGCCAGTCGGCGCGATTCGGGGTGTGGTGTCGATGCTCGAGAAACTGGCGACGCAGACCGGCGCGCGAGAGATAGGGGTCATCTTTGATGCGCCAGGGAAAACGTTTCGTGATGATTTATTCCCTGAATACAAAGCCAATCGTGCTTCGATGCCTGAGGACTTGCGCGCTCAAGTTGAACCGTTGTACGCCATCATTAGAGCGCTTGGGTTCCCATTGATTGTGATCCCTGGCGTCGAAGCAGATGACGTGATCGGCACGTTGGCAACCGCTGCTGCACGCGCAGGTCGAGATGTCTTGATCTCGACTGGCGACAAAGATCTCGCACAGCTTGTGACACCGCAGATTTCACTGGTGAACACGATGACGGAGACGCGACTTGATCCGCCCGCCGTTGTAGAAAAGTTTGGCGTGCGAGCGGACCAAATCATCGATTTCCTGACACTGACGGGAGACAGCGTAGACAACATTCCCGGTATTCCGAAGTGTGGCCCAAAAACGGCTGCGAAGTGGCTGCAGGCCTATGGGACCTTGGACAACTTGGTTGCACATGCGGAGGAAATCACTGGCAAGATTGGGGAAGGATTACGAGCACATCTCGATCAACTTCCGTTGTCGAAATCACTTGTGACCATTGATTGTAATGTCGCGCTCGCTGTCGAGTTAGAGGATCTGACGAGACAGGCAGCCGACATCGATCAATTGACGGCGCTCTATACGGAGCTTGAGATGCAACAGTTGTTGCGACAGTTGGGTCGGACGCCTGATGTCTCCGCAAAGCCAGTTGCGACTCGGCAGCCAGCGACGCCGAGTGCCGCTGTCACTCCTTCCACCGTGCGCTATGACACGATCGTTGACGCCGCAGACTTGGCGCAGTGGATCACCCGCTGCCAGGCGGCAGGACGATTTGTCTTAGACACTGAGACGACCAGTTTGGTTGCTCGACATGCGGATTTGGTGGGGGTTGCGTTGGCGGATCAAGCTGGATCTGCATGCTATGTGCCCCTAGGTCACCGAGAGGGACGCCAGCTTGAGCGCGCTATGGTGCTGTCGGCGTTACAGACGTTACTCGACGACCCTTCTTTGGTGATGATTGGACATCACTTGAAGTATGACCTGACCGTCTTGGAGCGAGCCGGATTACGCGTACGCTGTGGTCTCGAGGACACCTTGTTGATGTCGTATGTCTTGGATGCGGCGACTGGGCGCCACGACATGGACAGCTTGGCACTGCGTCATCTTGGACATCAGACCACCACATACGAGGAGGTTTGCGGCAAGGGCGCAAAGCAAATCGGCTTTGATGAGGTCGCCATTGAGACGGCGGCGCACTATGCGGCGGAAGATGCAGATGTGACCTATCGATTGTTTGACTGCTTTTCGCCACGACTCGCGGCGGTTCCATCGCTTGACTCGATTTACCGAGATCTCGAATTACCGGTGATGGCGATCTTACGATCCATCGAAAATCATGGTGCTTTAATCGATCCAGACATTTTGGCGCAGCAATCGGCTGACTTGGGTCAGCGCTTGGCGGCACTCGAGCATGAAGCCATTGCGCTGGCTGGACGACCCTTCAATTTGGCGAGCCCAAAGCAGTTGCAAACAATTTTGTATGACGAGCTTAAGTTACCGGTGTTGAAAAAGACGCCAAAGGGACAGCCCTCAACAAATGAAGAGGTGCTTCAAGAGTTGGCACTGGACTATCCACTGCCGAATCTTCTGATTACGCATCGCTCATTGTCGAAGTTGAAGGGAACCTATACCGACAAGCTTCCGTTAGAGATTGATCCAATCGATGGGCGGATCCATACCTCATTCCACCAAGCTGTCACCTCAACCGGACGTTTGAGCTCCTCTGATCCCAACTTACAAAATATCCCGATTCGGACTGAGGAAGGACGACGCATCCGGAAGGCCTTTGTGGCACCGCCAGGCTGGGTTGTGTTGGCATCAGATTATTCGCAGATTGAGCTGCGAATCATGGCGCACCTTTCCGCCGATCCCGGGCTTGTGCAAGCCTTTGCTCGGGGCGATGACATTCATCGCGCGACTGCTGCAGATGTGTTTAATGTTGAGCCCATGTTTGTGACCGATGAGCTGCGGCGACGGGCAAAAGCCATTAATTTTGGGTTGATCTACGGCATGAGCGCATTTGGCTTAGGGCGACAGCTTGGGATCGAGCGTGGCGAGGCCCAGCAGTACATTGATCGCTATTTTGACCGCTATCCCGGGGTCAAGCAGTACATGGAAAGAACCCGAGCAATGGCCCATGAGCAAGGCTATGTCGAGACGGTGTTTGGGCGTCGTCTGATGCTTCCTGAGATTCATGCAAAACAGGTCCCGATTCGGCAAGCGGCCGAACGTGCTGCGATCAATGCACCGATGCAGGGAACGGCTGCCGATATTATTAAACGGGCGATGATTGCGGTCTGGGCATGGTTAGCTGAGAGCAAGATACCGTGTCGAATGTTGCTCCAAGTCCACGATGAGTTAGTGTTTGAAGTGGAGAGTGAGTCCATTGATGTAGCGCGGGCTGGCATTCGTGTGGCGATGGAGTCTGCTGCGACCCTTGCTGTTCCCCTGGTCGTAGAAATGGGGCATGGCCAGAGTTGGTTCGAAGCGCATTGAGCACGGTTGCAGCAGGTAGATAAATTTTTTTTAAAAAAGTGTGAACTTTTTTGAATACCGACCGTCTATACCATTAAGACGATGAGATTCCCTCGACATTCGTCGCTGGTTCTACCCCGACCAGCCTTTAAAGACCCCGGAAGTAGCTACCGGGGTTTTTTATTTTAGGGGTTTGGCGCAATGCGATCGGTGATCCAAAGAGACGCTTCTTGAAGCCCTACTTTGTGTAGCGCAGAAAAAATCACAATGGTCGACTCAGGCCGCACTTTGGTCATGGCAAGCCGCGCTTTGGCCGCTTGGTTGTGGCTGAGCTTGTCCGATTTTGTTAACAAGATTAACGTTTCTAGATTGCGGGCATCGGCAAAGGCCAGCAGCTGTGCATCCAAGGCTGTCATTGGCAGACGAATGTCCATGAGAACAACCAGGCCTTTCAGGCTGGCGCGCTTTTCGAGAAATTCACCCAGGTGTTTTTGCCACTCTCGTTTCATGGCCTCTGGGACTTTGGCATAACCATAGCCTGGAAGATCCACGAGTGCTGCAGTGGTCTCACCAAGCTGAAAGAAGTTGATGAGCTGTGTTCTGCCCGGCGTTTTGGAGACGCGCGCCAAGTTTTTCTGGCCAGTGAGTACATTAAGGGCACTCGACTTTCCGGCATTTGATCGTCCACAAAACGCAATTTCAGGCCCAGATTCTGGCGGGCAGGCAGCACGCGTGGGCGCGCTGATCTGAAACCGAGCTTGGCTCAGCAAAGGGTCAAGACTCAAGTCTCTCAAGGTTCAAGGCTCCCAGACTGCACAAACGGTAGGTGCAATGTATACTACCGGACGTTTTCAGTTGACGCGTAACAAGCGAGAGATCATGACAATGAAGTCAGTGTGGATTCTTCCCAGTTTGGTATTCAGCCTGTCCGTGAGTGCGGCCCAAGTCGCCACCCCTGAAGTCTACGCCGGCGACGCAGCGGCCGGAAAAGCCAAGAGCGCCTCATGCGCTGGCTGCCATGGGGTAGACGGAAACAGTGCGACCGGAGATTTCCCGAAACTGGCAGGGCAGCATCCGAACTACATCAAGAGCAGCCTGGCTGCCTATAAAGATGGGTCCCGGAACAATGCCTTGATGATGGGCATGGCGGCGCCTCTCTCCGAGACGGACATGGCAGATTTGGCGGCGTATTTCGCGTCTCAGGCGGTCTCTCCAGGCGCTGCGGACCCTGCCGTTGTGGGGCGCGGTGAACAACTGTATCGCTTTGGCGATGCGGCGAAGGGGATCAGTGCCTGTGCCGCCTGCCATGGACCGACCGGCGCTGGGATGGCGTCTGCTGGATTCCCCGCAGTGCACGGTCAGTGGTCAGCCTACACGGCACAACAGTTACAACTATTTCGTGATGGCGGTCGCGTCAACACGATGATGAACGGTGTCGCCGTGAATATGTCAGATGCAGATATGGCGGCAGTGGCGAGCTATATCGAGGGCCTTCGCTAATGCGACATTGGATTCTGAGCCTTGCCTTGTTCGCGGTTGCGGGCATTGCGCAGGCTGCGTTTCAAAGTGGGGTGCACTACACCGAGCTGTCGAAACCAGTTCAGACTGCTGACCCTAGTAAGATCGAAGTGGTGGAATTGTTCTGGTACGGCTGTCCTCACTGTGACGCGTTAGATCCAGCGCTCGAGGCGTGGAAGGCGAGCTTGCCTGATGACGTACAGTTCGTTCGTCTCCCGGTGGTCTTTGGGCGGAATTGGGAGATGCACGCTCGGATGTTTTGGGTTGCCAAAAATCTCGGGTTGTTAGACCAGATGCATGCACCGCTGTTCAACGCGTTGCATCGGGAAAACAAACGTCTGTTGCGGGAAGATGAGGTGGTCTCTTTCTTTGCACAATTTGGTGCGGATCCTGCGGTCGTTCGTCGGGAATTGAAGGGATTTGCAACAGAAAGTGGCCTGCGGCTTGCCGATGCGCGTGCCCGTGCCTACGGAATCTCAGGAGTGCCCGCACTGGTTGTTGATGGACGTTATGTCACAGGCGTTGGTCAGGCAGGAAGTCAGCAAGCCTTGTTTTCGGTCTTAAACGAGTTGATCGATAAACGTCGGAGCGCACGCTAAGTCGCCGTGCGCCCCTGCGGAGTTCCTAGAACTTGATCAAATCTGAGGCGCTTTTCCGTTGCTCTTGTAACGATTTCGCGTAATTTGAATCCATCAAATCAAGCTCAACGGTGAGATCTGGCGTCAAACTGAAGGCTTTAGTGCGTTTAATGCGCGCTCTCAGCTGTTCGGTGCGTTCTTTGTTCCGATAAAAGTGGAAAAAATCGAGGAATCGTTTGTCATTCCCTTCAATTTCTTGCATCGCAATATAGCAGGGCGTTTCCCAACCGTATTTGTCACAAATCCGACGAACCAGCTTGGCTTGCGTCTCCTCGTCGTTTTCAAGACCTGCCTGTTGATAAATGATTCGCACGATTCTGCCGTCTTCGCCGGTGGTGACGGTCATAAATTCTTTCGCAGGCGTATTTAGCGCATCGAATTTGGCGAGTTCATCGCCGATTTGGATTCCAGCCACGTCGAAGGCAAACGCAGGTGTTGCCAACGCAAGTGTTGTAGTCAGTAGTAGTCGTTTTAGGAACATGACAACCTCCGTCGATGTCGGGCCCAGTGTAGCCTAATGCTTAGTTGGGGTCTGTCTGGAAACTGGCAAAGACCTTGTCGAATCGTGCCAATGCGTTGTCAACATCAGCGATTGAGAGGATTAGAGGCGGTGCCAGCCGAAGCACGTTTGGACCTGCTACAAGACACAGCATTTGGGTATCCAAAGCGGCTTTGACAAGTTCGCCTGCGCGGCCATGAAACGCTGGCTTGAGGACACATCCAAGTAACAAACCGCGACCACGAATCCGTTCAAACAGACCATAGGTGTCATTCAACGTCTCAAGGCCTTTTTGCAGATAAGCGCCTACTTCCTGCACGTGTGTCCGCATCTCGGATGTATTAATCAATTCCAGCGCTTTTAATGCGACTGCACAGCCCATCGGGTTTCCACCATAGGTGCTGCCATGGGAGCCCAGTACGAGGTGCTGGGCAGTGGCTTCATTGGTGAGCATGGCGGCAATTGGGAATCCACAGCCCAAACTTTTTGCGCTCGTCAAAATATCTGGGGTGATGTTGTGATGCTGGTACGCAAACAGTTGACCGGTCCGCCCCATGCCTGTTTGTACCTCATCGATAATGAGGCGTGCCCCAACGCGATCACAGGCTGTACGAATCTTTTCCAGCAGCGTTGGGCAAATTGGACGTACCCCACCCTCACCTTGCACAATCTCGACCATCACCGCGCAGGTTTTCTCAGAAATTGCCTGCTCAAAGGGGGCGCATTCATTGAAAGGCACGTGAATAAACCCGCCAGGCAAAGGACCAAAGCCTTCTCGATACTTCGGTTGCCCGCCCGCTGAGACTGTGAGTAGGGTTCGCCCGTGAAATGCATTCTCGAAGCAAATGATTTCATGCTTATCGGGTCCAGATTCATTAAACGCTGCGCGCCGCGCTAATTTAATGGCCGCTTCGTTGGCCTCTGCTCCCGAGTTCGCAAAAAACACCCGATCCGCAAAGGTCGCGTCTGTCAAAGCCTTTGCAAGCGCAATGGCCGGCTCATTTGCCAACGTATTTGATAAATGCCAGACCCGATGGGCTTGTGTGACCAGTGCATCGACGAGCGCTGGGTGGCAATGACCCATCGCACTGACCGCAATGCCGCCGGCGAGATCAAGGTAGGCATTGCCATCAACGTCCGTGACCTGGACCCCCTGGCCTTCTCGAATGATTCGAGCAGGCACACCGTAATTGGGGGTCATCACTGCTTCGTAATCGGCGAGCGTCAGGCTTTGCATAGAGGTGTGTCCACGGTAGAGGGCTCCATTAGATGCGGAGCGACGATTTGTGCAACAGTGTGCGGAATTTCCCTGCTTTTGAAAATAGGAGTGTCTGTCAGTCCTGCAACATCATCTCAAGATGCGCAGAGACACTTCGGCCCAAGGCCCCGAGATGGTACCCACCTTCCAGCATTGAAACGAGATGGCCATTGGCGTGGCGGTTGGCAATTTCGTTCAGTAAGACGGTAAGCCAGCGGTAATCCGCTTCAACCAAATTGAGTTCACCCAGTGGGTCCTCCGCGTGCCCGTCGAAGCCAGCTGAGATGATCACGAGCTCTGGCTTAAAGTGATCTAAGGCATCGAAAAATGGTTTTTCTACGCGGCGCCGATACACCAAGCCATCTGATCCTGACTCAATGGGTGCCATGATCAGATGTTCACCCGGCGTCTCAACATGCCGATTTGGGTAAAACGGGTGCTGGAAGCTGGAGCACACCATGACGCGAGGATCATCCTTAAAGAT
>RFUY01000044.1 GCA_009922705.1 Gammaproteobacteria bacterium | reverse complement strand
GGATCATCGCCAGGTGGTGCGCTCTGATGTCTAAAACTGTGCGAGCTCGAGCCGTCGAAATTATTTTCGCGCTCCAGAATCAACGCTCTAACCTCGATGGGTTGCTCGCAAAGCACAGCAAGCAAGTTAATGAACAGGATCGAAAATTTCTACAATCGCTGTGCTATGGCATCGCTCGACAGTGGTACCACCTGTCAGCCATTGAGAATCAACTCATTGATAAGCCCTTAAAACCACGTGATCTGATTTTGGGCGCGATCGTTCGCTGCGGTATCTACGAGCTCGGCTGGATGCGCTCAAAAGAGCATGCCGTCGTCACTGAATATGTGGATGCAACCGTCGTCGAAGGTCGGCCTTGGGCGCGAGGCCTAGTCAATGCAGTGCTTCGAAACTTCATCCGCCATCGCGCTGAACTCAAAATGGAACGTCATGACGCGGAAACGCTATGGAATCATCCGACATGGCTGATCGATCGGATCAAACTCGCATGGCCAGATCGCTGGGAAAGTATTCTGGTTGAAAATAATGCGCACCCACCCATGACACTGCGCGTGAATCAGCGCTTGATTTCACGTGAAACACAAATTGAAAAACTGAGCGCACAGGGTATCGATTGCACCGCTGGAAGTGCGCCTGCGTCGATACGACTGCACGAGCCAAGCCCTGTTGAGCGACTGGATGGTTTTGATCAAGGGTTCCTCAGCGTGCAAGATGAGTCGAGCCAATGGGCCAGTCTTGCGCTCCAGGTGTCCTCTGGAGAACGCATCTTAGACGCCTGCGCGGCCCCCGGCGGGAAAACCACGCATCTTCTTGAACTCGCAGACGTCGATCTCCTTGCCCTCGATATCAGCGAACGGCGCCTCACCAAAATCACCGAAAATCTTGTTCGTCTGGGATTGCGAGCCCAACTCAAGGCAGCAGATGCATCGCAACCTGACACCTGGTGGGATGGCATTGTCTTCGACGGCGTCTTACTTGATGCACCCTGCTCTGCCACCGGGGTCATTCGACGACATCCAGACATTCGCTTGATACGCACAGAAGGCACCATCAGCGCACTACTTGGCATGCAGCGTGTGTTGCTTGATGCGCTCTGGGACGTCATCAAAGAAGATGGCCGACTGCTGTACACAACCTGTTCCATTCTACCGGCTGAAAATGATGACCAAATTGGGCGCTTCCTTGAGAGACACCCTAACGCCAGCCTGGGAGCGCTCAGCCCAAAAATCCCTGGGACGCGAACGGCCTATGGGATTCAACAGTTTCCATCACATACAGGGGGTGATGGCTTCTACTATGCACTTCTGGTTAAATCAGGCTCCTCGCAGCCAAGGGTACGTGCGTGAAGATCATCATCTTGGGGGCTGGACAAGTCGGTGCCACACTGGCTGAAAACCTTGCCTCCGAAGCGAACGACATCACCGTTGTCGACACTGACCGTTTCCGTCTTCGCGCGCTGCAAGACCGCTTAGACATCCGCACGATCCATGGACACGCGTCCTACCCCGAAGTGCTTGCGAATGCAGGCGGGATGGATGCAGACATGCTGATTGCGGTTACCAATTCGGATGAAACCAACATGGTTGCGTGCCAAATTAGTGGCGCGTTGTTTCGAACACCCACAAAAATTGCGCGGGTACGCTCACCGTCTTACGACCACCTCGAAACACAATCAAATACCCCAATCTTTGGCGCGAAAGGAGCCTTTAGCATTGATCAGATCATTCGCCCCGAACAGTTGGTTACCGAGGCGATCTTTCGACTGATCCAACAGCCAGGTGCCCTGCAGGTCATGGATTTTGCAGACGGTCTCGTCCAACTCGTCGCTGTTCGCGCCTATCCGGACGGTGCGCTGGTCGGCCGGGAATTGCGCGACTTACGGCAAGATCTACCCGATGTCGACACCCGTGTTGCTGCCATCTTCCGGCGTGATCGCCCGATCATTCCGCGCGGAGATACAGTGATTGAGGCGAACGACGAAGTCTTCTTCCTCGCAGCCCGGAAGCATATCCGTGCAGTGATGTCTGAGCTCCAAAAACTCGAACAACCGTATCGCCGCATACTGATTGCCGGGGGCGGTAACATCGGTGCACGCTTGGCAAGTGCGATCGAGAACCAATATCGGGTGAAGTTGATCGAACGGACAGCCACGCGCTGTCGAGAGTTGTCTGAACTCCTCGGAAAGACTGTCGTTTTGCAAGGTGACGCCTCCGATCAAGATCTTCTGACCGAGGAGCGGATCGATGAAGTCGATGTCTTTTGCGCCGTCACCAACTCCGATGAAGCCAACATTATGTCCTCGATGCTCGCAAAGCGTTTGGGTGCCCGGAAAGTGATGACGCTCATCAATAACGCGGCCTACGTTGATCTCGTGCAAGGCGGGCTTGTCGACATCGCAATTAGCCCAGAACAAGCCACCATTGGCTCTTTACTGCAGCTCGTGCGACGCGGGTCCATTCATGCCGCACACTCGCTACGTCGCGGTGCTGCAGAAGCGATTGAAGCAATTGCACGCGGTGATCTGAGGTCAAGCCGAGTTGTTGGCAGAACGATTGGCGAAGTCGATCTGCCCTCTGGCACCACGATCGGCGCCATCGTCCGCAACCAAGATGAAGTCTTAATCGCGCATGATCACATCGTCATTCAGCACGAAGATCATGTCATTCTCTTCCTCACTGATAAGCGTCGCATTCCAGAGGTGGAGCGATTGTTTTCAGTGGCAGCAACCTTCCTCTAACCGTGCGTTTATCAACCATCGCCCGTATCCTCGGCATCTTGCTCATGGTCTTCAGTCTCACCATGTTGCCGCCGATCGCGATCAGTCTGTTTTATGCCGATGGACAGCTCTCGTTATTTATAACGGCGCTCATCCTGATTTTTGTCGTCGGGTTGCTCTCCTGGCTACCCACACGCAAAGAGCGAAGAGAGCTGCGCATTCGCGATGGCTTCGTCATTACCATTCTGTTCTGGGTCGTTCTCGGAGGTGCGGGCGCTGTCCCCTTCATCATCGGTGACAACCCCCATATGCCACTCACCGATGCCCTGTTTGAGTCCTTCAGCGGCCTCACGACCACGGGCGCAACCGTACTGGCCGAGCTCGACACGATTCCGCGCTCCATTTTGTATTATCGGCAACAATTACAATGGCTTGGCGGGATGGGAATTGTGGTCCTGGCGGTTGCCATTTTGCCGATGCTCGGCGTCGGTGGAATGCAGCTCTACCGCGCAGAAATGCCGGGTCCGCTGAAGGATTCCAAGCTGTCCCCACGTATTGCGGAAACGGCAAAAGCGCTTTGGATGATTTATGTCGTCTTGACTGGCGCATGCGCACTTGCCTACTGGCTCGCGGGAATGACACCCTTCGACGCGATCGGCCATGCATTTTCAACAATCGCAATCGGTGGATTTTCAACACATGATGCCTCGATCGGCCACTTCAACAGTGTGAGTATTGAAGTCATTGCGATTGTTTTTATGTTAATCGCAGGCATGAACTTTTCGCTCCACTTCGTCTCCTGGCATAGCCGGCGGCTGCGTCACTATCTCTTGGATCCGGAATGGCGAACGTATCTGGTCTTTGTTGGCGTCATTGCGTTAACGATCTCCCTTGGATTAATCGAACAAAACGTATACCCCGTGACCGAGGCGATTCGAAAAGGCATGTTTCAAAGCGTCTCTGTTGCAACAACAACCGGGTTTAGTACCGACAACTTCAGTCTTTGGCCGACATTTCTGCCATTTTTGCTTTTGATGAGTGCCTTTATTGGTGCGTGTGGTGGCTCCGCAGGCGGTGGGATAAAGGTCATCCGGGTACTGTTGTTATACAAGCAAGGTGCACGAGAAATTATGCGCCTAATTCACCCGAATGCAGTGATCCCGATCAAACTCGGTCGAACCCCTGTCGGCAGTCGAGTAGTTGAAGCCGTCTGGGGATTTCTCGCGGCTTACGTCTTAGTATTCGCGCTACTGATGCTGTTGGTTATGGCCATTGGTGAAGACCCCATTACCGCCTATTCAGTGGTTGGCTCAGCGCTCAACAATCTCGGCCCAGCCCTTGGCAACGCGGCGGTCAACTACGCAGAAATGGCTGACGGCACCAAACTTGTTTTGATTTTCGCCATGCTTCTTGGGCGTCTCGAACTATTTACACTCCTCGTCGTGCTGACACCTGCGTTTTGGAAAAGCTAATTAGGGGTATCTTAGGGTGCCATCCGGCGCATTTCGAAACCGACGATATTCCCACTGATATTGGGATGGATAGCGACGAACCATGGCTTCAATCGCCGCATTCATGCGACGACAGATCTCAACTGTATTCGGAACCGTCTCAAGCGCCTCAACCCGCTCGATGATCGCACGATAGCCAGAGCCCTCACGAATCGCTGTTGCAAGAAACACCTGTGGTTTGGTTTTTTGAATGAGTCGTGCGATGAGCGTTGGGGTCAGGGTGTCAATCCCAAAAAATGGCACATATACACCTTGGCCTGAATGTGGCGTCTGGTCAGGAAGCACAATCACACTCGATCCGTCACGAAGAGCACTCATTAACTGACGCAACCCAACCGCATCGGTCGGAACCAGCCGGTTTCCACCACGAGCTCTCGCCTCGCGAACAAGCGCGGTCAGACCCTCTTCCCGCAATGGTCTAAATAACGCGGTATACGGCTGGTATTGGCTCAACCACATGCCAAAGAGCTCCCAGTTCCCAAGGTGCGGAAGCAAAATAAGTTTCGGGGTCGACGATGGTGTCTCTAAAAACTCAGGGAGCCCCTCGCTGGCGCGAACCCAGGTACTCACTTCTTGGGGGGATCTCACCCATGTCGCAGCAATATCAAAAGACTTTTGAACAAGCTCATGCAGAGAGGCAGCAGCAAGGTAAAATCGACTCCAAAGCGAGCGCTCTGGAAACGCCATACGAATATTTCTTCGTGTGACGCGAGCGGCTTGGTTTGGGACGACCAAGACACCGAGGGACACACAGACCCCAAGGGCTCGACGAATCGGCGTCGGCAAAGACCCGACGAGACGGACTACGCTCTGGATCATCTGCACAATCCCCTGCGCTCTTGGCTATACTGTTGCCCTTTCAATGGACTCACGGAATTGCTATGTCGTCGGCACACTCCCCAGATGTTTCTACGTTTCAAGGGCTAATCCTTGCTCTCCAACAATATTGGGCCGATAAAGGTTGCGTCATCTTACAACCCTATGACATGGAAGTGGGCGCCGGAACCTTTCATCCAGCAACCTTTCTTCGTGCGTTAGGCCCAGAACGTTGGAACGCGGCCTATGTCCAACCCTCACGACGCCCGACGGACGGGCGATACGGCGAAAACCCAAACCGTGGGCAGCATTATTATCAGTTTCAAGTTGTCATGAAACCGAACCCGCCGAATCTTGTCGACCTCTATTTTGACTCACTCGCAGTACTCGGCATCGATCCAAAAATCCATGATCTTCGCCTCGTCGAAGATAACTGGGAGTCCCCGACACTCGGAGCATGGGGGTTAGGCTGGGAGGTCTGGCTCAACGGCATGGAAGTCACCCAATTTACCTACTTCCAACAAGCTGGCGGGCTCGAGTGTTATCCAGTCACCGGTGAGCTCACCTATGGTCTTGAGCGGATTGCAATGTATTTGCAAAACGTCGAGTCAATGTTTGATTTGGTATGGACACAAACGGCAGACGGTCCTGTCACCTATGGAGATGTCTTCCTTCAAAATGAACAGGAAATGAGTGCTTATAATTTTGAACATGCTAATACAGACTGGCTTTTTAAAGCGTTTGACGAAGCAGAGACAGCCTGTTCCGCACTCCTTGAGCAATCACTCCCATTGCCGGCATACGAACAGGTCCTGAAGGCGTCTCACACCTTCAACCTACTGGATGCACGGCATGCAATCAGTGTGACCGAGCGGCAGCGCTACATCCTGCGCGTCCGGACCTTGGCACGTGGTGTCGCTGAACGCTATTACGCGGTTCGAAAGGCCAAAGGGTTTCCTCTCGCAGACGCGGCGCTCCGTGCGGAACTGCTCGGGGAGGCCTCAGCATGAGTACGACAACCTATTTGTTCGAAATTGGATGCGAGGAGCTTCCAACCTCGAGTTTAGAGCAATTGCGGGATGCCCTTGTCAGTGGTTTTGAGACAGCACTCACGACAGAGCGCGCGACCTTTGCACGAATTCGGGCCATCGCGGCACCACGGCGCTTAGGCGTGCTAGTTGAAGAGCTTTCGCTTTCGACAGAGCCGAAAGCCCTATTCAAAAGAGGCCCAGCTGTCTCGCAGGCGTACAAAGATGGGCAGCCAACAGGCGCTCTTTTAGGCTTTTGTAAGGGACTTGGTATTTCCCCAGACGAGGTCTCGGTTGAAGAGACAGAGAAAGGGGCCTGGGTTGCATATCAAACAATTCAGCCTGGACAGCCCATTGCGGACCGACTCTCCGAAGTCACGCAACAGGTCATGGCACAACTCCCGCTGTCAAAGCCCATGCGATGGGGAAGTGGACGGGCCGTCTTTCCGAGGCCCGTGCACTGGATCGTCGCTCTCCTCGGGGCCGATGTGATTCCTTTTGAGCTCTTTGGGATCGCGACAGATCGCGACTCATTTGGACACCGTGTACACAGCCCAGAGAAAATCACGCTGCAACACGCAAGCAAGTATCTCGAGACACTCAGTTCGCACTATGTACTGCCGGACTTCGAGGCGCGGAAAGCACTGACCTGGCAGAAAATTCAAGACGTGGCAAAGGCTCATCACCTTACGGTCCACGAAGACGATTCACTGCTTCGCGAGATTACTTGCCTCATCGAGTGGCCTGTTCCACTGATTGGACAGTTCGAAGAAGGCTTTTTAAATGTCCCTGAAATCGCGCTCATTGCCGCCATGCGGGGACATCAGAAATACTTCCACACACGCACTGATTCGGGCGCGCTCTCCAATCATTTCATTACCGTCGCAAATATCGAAAGCCTTCAGCCAGAGCAGGTCGTTTCCGGAAATCAACGCGTCATTCGCGCCCGCTTGTCCGATGCACGATTTTTCTATGAAACCGACCGCCAGTCGTCCTTAATCTCTAGACGAGAGGCGCTCGACCGGATCGCATTTCAGCCAGGGCTTGGCTCATTGGGGGACAAAACTGAACGGGTTCGAATTCTGACGCGGGAAATCGCGTCGTTGCTCAGTTTGAATGAACCAAACGCTGATCGCGCAGCAGTCCTCTCGCGTTGTGATCTCGTCTCCGAAATGGTCTTGGAATTCGACGAGCTTCAAGGACAAATTGGTGGAATCTATGCCCGTGAAGACGGAGAAGAGGCTGAAGTCGCAGACGCACTGGCCACGCTCTATCGCCCGGCGGGTCCAACAGATACGCCTCCAAACTCTATACTGGGGTGCGTACTTGGGCTCGCAGATCGGCTCGATACACTCGCTGGACTATTCGCCATCGGTCAGCCGCCGACTGGAAGCAAGGATCCGTTTGGCCTTCGTCGCGCAATGCTCGCGGTGCTCCGAATCAATGCTGAACCTGGGGTCCGTATTGATCTTGGGCCGTGGTTAAGGCGTGCTCTCACGCTTCAACCTGTCCAATCAGAGCCGGCCGTGATTGAACAGCTGCTGCTATTTTTACGTGATCGCGAACGCGGCCTTCTGCTCGACGATGGGATTCCTCACGATCATATCGCAGCGGCTCAGGGCGCTCCTGATGTGAACACCTATCTGTCACGATTACGTGCAAAGGCGCTCTTCGCCTTCCGCTCTGATGCAGCCTTTGCTTCATTAATTGCCTCAAATAAGCGAATCGCGAACATTCTTGAAAAGCATGATGGCGAGATTGGCGAGATGACGCCGAAGCTGCTGAAAGAGCCCGCAGAGCAGGCGCTGGCGCAAACACTCAGTGGAATTCAGCCACAAATCGAAATGGCTGTTTCACGTGAAAACTATGGGTCTGCACTAGAGATCGCCGCATCGATTGCTCCAGCATTGGATACCTTTTTTAATGATGTTCTGGTCAATGATCCCGATGGGGCAATACGCGAAAACCGCTATCGTCTTTTGCACTCAGTTCGGGCAGCGCTCATGCCGCTTGGGGATTTAAGCGAGGTTCAGGCGTGACCCTAGCGGGCACCGTTATTCTTGATCGCGATGGCGTCATTAACGAGGACTCCGATGATTACATCAAACATCCAGACGAGTGGATCCCAATCCCGGGATCCCTTGCCGCAATTGCAGCACTCCATCAGGCAGGCTACCGAATCTGTGTTGCCACCAATCAAAGCGGTTTGTCGAGAGGCCTGTATACCCTCCAGACGCTGGCCGAGATCCACGACAAGCTCCACCAGGCTGTGCTACGCGAAGGTGGCAGAATCGCATGGATCGCGCACTGTCCCCACTTGCCAGAGCATCAATGCGACTGCCGAAAGCCAAAAATTGGACTGTTAGAGCAAATAAATGCCGTTCACCCACTCAATGCAGATACAGACTGGATGATCGGAGATTCGGCAACAGATCTAGAAGCAGCTCAATCCTTCGGGATCCGAGCAGCGCTCGTGGAATCCGGAAAAGGAACGAGAGAGCTGGCAGCAGGGCGTGTTTCACGTGAAACCACGCCCGTGTTTAGAGACTTGGCTGGATTTACCCAGTGGCTTTTAGGCTAACAGTCGCCAGACCAGCGCAAGTTAAATATCCAAGTTCGTCACTTTAAGCGCATTTGTCTCAATAAATGCACGTCGGGGCTCAACCTCGTCTCCCATCAGTGTGACAAAAATTTGATCCGCCGCAATGACATCCTCGACGGTCACCTTCAACAATCTCCGGGTCGTCGAGTCCATCGTAGTTTCCCAAAGCTGCTCAGGGTTCATTTCGCCAAGACCCTTGTAGCGCTGAATTTGCGGCCCACGCCGCGCCTCAGCCAACAACCAATCATGTGCCGCTTTGAACGATGAAATTCCAACAGAGCGTTCGCCGCGTCTAATCTCAGCGCCGTCGGAAATCAGGCCGGCCAGTAACTTTGCAGACTCGCGAATCTGCGCATACTCGCCCCCATCAAAAAATCCATGGCCGAAAATGAAACGATCAGTCATCCCATGCTGAATACGCTCAACAACAAGTCGATATTCCGCTCGCTCAGGGTCTCGGTCATAGCTTGTTCTGAAATACATGCCGTCCTTTGGATCATTTGGCAATTGATCACCAAGCTCTTTAGCAAACCGCTGGATCCGAGACTCATCGGCCAAATCCGGCGTCGTGATTGGATGCACAAACATCAGCCCATGAAGCGCCTCATGCGTATAGGCACGATACAGTCGATCGGCAACCCTCGCCCCGCGTCGGTAGGCGTCAAATAGGCGTTGTAACACATCACCTGACAGAGTCTCCGCGTCGACACCTGTCAACAAGCTGGCACCATCCAAAGCTAGATTGGTCAAGTAAGCATCCAGTGCGCCTTCATCCTTCAAGTACTGCTCTTGCTTGCCCTTCTTTACCTTGTAAAGGGGAGGCTGGGCGATAAATACATTCCCCTGCTCGACCACCTCTCTGAGGTGGCGGTAAAAGAATGTTAGTAGCAGCGTTCGAATGTGGGCACCATCAACATCAGCATCCGTCATAATGATGATCTTGTGATACCGAAGCTTTGACAGGTCAAACTCTGGGCCGATTGAGCAACCCAACGCGGTCACGAGAGTTCCGACTTCCTGAGAGCTCAAGAGCTTGTCAAAACGCGCCTTTTCAACGTTCAGAATTTTTCCTTTTAATGGCAAGATCGCCTGCGTTTTTCGATCCCGCCCTTGTTTCGCAGAACCACCCGCAGAATCACCCTCGACTAAAAACAATTCTGACAGGGCAGGGTCCTTTTCTTGGCAATCTGCGAGCTTGCCTGGAAGCCCGGCGATATCTAACGCCCCCTTACGACGCGTTAACTCACGCGCCTTTCGAGCGGCCTCCCGCGCACGTGCAGCGTCGATCATCTTGGCAACAATTTGCTTCGCTTCTCCAGGGCGCTCTTGCAGAAACGCCTGGAAGGCCTCCCGCATCTCCTGCTGAACCGCAGTCTTTACCTCTTGTGACACAAGCTTATCTTTAGTTTGGCTCGAAAATTTCGGGTCCGGGACCTTTACACTAATAATTGCAGTGAGCCCTTCGCGCGCGTCATCGCCAGACGTCGCCACCTTGGCCTTTTTGAGCAACTGCTCTTCTTCAATGTACTGATTCAAAGTACGCGTTAAGCTGGCGCGAAATCCCTCTAAGTGAGTGCCGCCATCGCGCTGTGGAATGTTGTTGGTGTAACAAAAGATATTCTCTTGGTAGGTGTCATACCACTGCAAGGCGATCTCAACCCCAATGCCATCCTCACGCTCCGGGCACTGAAAATGAAACACATCGCAGATTGGCGTTTTATTGCGCCCGAGGTAGTTCACAAATGCCGATAGACCGCCCGCATATTCAAAACGCTCTGACTGGCCTGAACGCTCGTCGGTGAGCTGAATCGCCACCCCTGAGTTCAAAAACGACAGCTCACGAAGCCGTTTTGCCAACATATCGTAATGAAATTCAACCAAGCCAAAGGTCCCTGCCGATGGCTTAAACCGAATCATCGTTCCAGTTTCAGCGGTTTGTCCCACAACCTTTAGAGGGTATTGCGGATCACCGTGCCGATACTCTTGTTCCCACACCTGGCCATCCCGACGAACGGTCAGAATCAACCGTTCGCTCAATGCATTCACAACAGAGACGCCAACACCGTGGAGCCCTCCAGAGACTTTGTAGGAGTTCTCATCGAATTTACCGCCAGCATGAAGAACGGTCATGATTACCTCGGCCGCGCTCTTGCCTTCTTCGTGCTGATCAACAGGTATGCCTCGCCCATTGTCTCGGACCGTCACCGACTCATCTGCATGGATCACCACATCAACTTGGTCGCAGTGACCGGCCAACGCCTCATCGATCGAATTATCGACGACCTCGAACACCATATGATGTAGCCCGGTACCGTCGTCAGTATTTCCGATATACATCCCAGGGCGTTTTTTTACGGCCTCTAGCCCCTTAAGAACCTTGATGGAGCTGCCGTCATACACCGGCGCGTTATCCTGCTTATCCATGCTTACCCTTTTTAGTCATTAATCGTTCCGTGTTTCACGTGAAACAC